>NZ_BBSK01000031.1:0-43535 GCF_001319805.1 Burkholderia sp. E168m22 | reverse complement strand
CTCGAGAGCCGCCGCGCCGCGCGCCAGCGGTTCCTGAAGACGCGCGGCATCTATCTGCTGCCGAACGCATTCACGACCGCCGCGCTGTTCTGCGGCTTCTTCGCGGTCGTGCAGGCGATGAACGTACGCTTCGAGATCGCCGCGATCGCGATTTTCGTGGCGATGGTGCTCGACGGGATGGACGGGCGCGTCGCGCGCATGACCCATACGCAGAGCGCGTTCGGCGAGCAGTTCGATAGCCTTTCCGACATGGTGTCGTTCGGCGTCGCGCCCGCGCTCGTGATGTACGAGTGGGTGCTGAAGGATCTCGGCCGCTGGGGCTGGCTCGCCGCGTTCGTCTATTGCTCGGGCGCCGCGCTGCGCCTCGCGCGCTTCAACACGAACATCGGCGTGGTCGACAAGCGCTTCTTCCAGGGGTTGCCGAGCCCGGCCGCCGCCGCGCTGATCGCCGGCTTCGTGTGGCTCGCGACCGACAACCGCGTGCCGATGAAGCTCGGCTGGCTGCCGTGGGTCGCGTTCGTGCTGACGATCTACGCGGGCGTGACGATGGTGTCGAACGCGCCGTTCTACAGCGGCAAGGCGCTCGACGTGCGGCACCGCGTGCCGTTCGCGGCGATCCTGCTCGTCGTCGTCGCGTTCGTGCTCGTGTCGTCCGATCCGCCGCTGATGCTGTTCTGCCTGTTCGTGCTGTACGGGCTGTCCGGCTACGTGTTCTGGGCCTACATGGCCATCCGCGGGCGCGCGAATCCGGCGCGCTCGTCGCAGCGCGATCACTGACGCCGACGCACGATCTGCCCGGAAACGGCGGCCTCGGGGCCGCCGTTTTCATTTGCCCCTTTTTCGAGCCGCGCCGCGCCGGTTCACGGTTCCCGGGTGCCGTCCCCGGGTGTCGTCCAATTGCGCGGCCCACGGAATGTCGCTATAGTCTGCGGCATGACTGCATTTCCCCGCTTCTCCCTCCTTCTAGCCGGTGCGCCGCTACGCGCGCCAGCTTCGGCGCGCCTGCCGCGCTGACCCGTTCTCGCCCTCCGTCTCAAGCCTCGTCTGTTGTTGAGCGTCGCCAGCGGTGGCGCGATCTCGTTACGTTTGACTTCCGTATAAAAGAGCCCTGGAGCCCCCATGACAGACAAGCTGATCATTTTCGATACGACGTTGCGTGACGGCGAGCAATCGCCCGGCGCGTCGATGACGAAGGAAGAGAAAATCCGCATCGCGAAGCACCTCGAGCGGATGAAGGTCGACGTGATCGAGGCGGGTTTCGCCGCCAGCTCGAACGGCGATTTCGACGCGATCCACACGATCGCCGGTCTCGTGAAGGACAGCACGATCTGTTCGCTGGCGCGGGCCAACGACAAGGACATCCAGCGCGCGGCGGACGCACTCAAGCCGGCCAACAGCGCGCGGATCCACACGTTCATCGCGACGTCGCCGCTGCACATGGAGAAGAAGCTGCGGATGACGCCGGACCAGGTGTTCGAGCAGGCGCGTCTCGCGGTGCGTTTCGCGCGCAAGTTCACCGACAACGTCGAATTCTCGCCGGAAGACGGCAGCCGTTCGGATCTCGATTTCCTGTGCCGTGTGCTGGAAGCCGTGATCGCCGAGGGCGCGACGACGATCAACATTGCCGATACGGTCGGCTACGGCGTGCCGGAACTCTACGGCAACCTCGTGAAGACGCTGCGCGAACGCATTCCGAACTCGGACAAGGCGATCTTCTCCGTGCATTGCCACAACGACCTCGGGATGGCGGTGGCGAACTCGCTCGCCGGCGTGAAGATCGGCGGTGCGCGGCAGATCGAATGCACGATCAACGGTCTCGGCGAGCGCGCGGGCAACACGTCGCTCGAGGAAATCGTGATGGCCGTGAAGACCCGCAAGGACTACTTCGGTCTCGACGTCGGCATCGACACGACGCAGATCGTGCCGACGTCGAAGCTCGTGTCGCAGATTACCGGCTTCGTCGTGCAGCCGAACAAGGCGGTGGTCGGCGCCAACGCATTCGCGCACGCATCGGGCATTCACCAGGACGGCGTGCTGAAGGCGCGCGACACCTACGAGATCATGCGTGCGGAAGACGTGGGCTGGACCGCGAACAAGATCGTGCTCGGCAAGCTGTCGGGCCGCAACGCGTTCAAGCAGCGTCTGCAGGAGCTGGGCGTGTCGCTCGACAGCGAAGCCGAACTGAATGCCGCGTTCATGCGCTTCAAGGATCTGGCCGACCGCAAGGCCGAGATCTTCGACGAGGACATCATCGCGATCGTGTCCGAGGAATCGGCGCTCGCGCAGGAACAGGAGCACTTCAAGTTCGTGTCGCTGTCGCAGCGTTCGGAAACGGGCGAGCAGCCGCAGGCGAAGGTCGTGTTCGCGGTCGAAGGCAAGGAAGTGACCGGCGAGGCGCGCGGCAACGGCCCGGTCGACGCGACGTTCAATGCGATCGAGGGTGAAGTCGGCAGCGGGTCCGAGCTGCTGCTGTACTCGGTCAACGCGATCACGACCGGCACGCAGGCGCAGGGCGAAGTGACCGTCCGGCTGTCGAAGAGCGGGCGGATCGTCAACGGCGTGGGCACCGATCCGGATATCGTCGCCGCATCCGCGAAGGCGTACATTTCCGCGCTGAACAAGCTGCACTCGAAGGACGACAAGCTCAACCCGCAGCGCGCGTAAGCGCCGCGCGTTGCGCGGCACCGAGACGCCCCGTGCGGCCCTGCGCCGCCGGGGCGTTTTTTCATTGGCCGCTCATTCCGCGGCCGGCGCGCGGAACAGCCAGCGGCGCGCCGCCGGGCGTGGCGCCGGATTGCGCCGGCGGAACTCGACCGCGATCCCGCGCCGCGGCGCATCGGCGACGAACGCATCGAGCAGTTCGAGCACGTCGTGATCGATGTAGTCGGCGCGCGTCGCGTCGATGATCACCGCCGCCCGGTCCGGAATGTGCCGCAGGTGGTGCTTGACCTGCACCTTGCCGAGAAACGACACGTCCTTGCGGAACGACAGCAGGAAGTGATCGTCATGCTGCGCGAGCGTGACGGGGCTCTTCAGGTTCGCGACGGCGACGGCCAGCACGCTGCATGCGAGGCCGAGCGCGATGCCGAACAGCAGGTCGACCGCCAGCACACCCGCGATCGTCGCCGCGAACGGCGCGAACGCGGCCGGGCCTTGCTTCATGACCGAGCGGAACAGCGCGGGCTTCGCGAGCTTCAGACCGGTGTGGATCAGGATCGCGGCCAGGCTCGCGAGCGGGATCAGGTTGATCAGGCCGGTGAGCGCAAACACGCTCGCGAGCAGCAGGACCCCGTGCACGATCGCGGACATCCGGCTTTGCGCGCCGGCGTTGACGTTGGCCGAACTGCGCACGATCACCGACGTGATCGGCAGGCCGCCGACGGCGCCCGCGACGAGGTTACCGACGCCCTGCGCCTTCAGCTCGCGATCGGGTTGCGTCGGCCGCCGCTTCGGATCGATCTGTTCGACCGCTTCGAGGCACAGCAGCGTCTCGAGGCTTGCGACGACCGCAAGCGTGATCGCCACGCGCCATACGTCCGGATTGAGCAGTTGCGCGAAGTTCGGGCCGAGCTCTGCATGCTTGAGCGATGCCGCGAGCGCCGCGAACGAGTCGAATTCGGGCAGCGTGACGCGATGGGCGGCGCCCGGTGCGGCTGCCGGTGCGACCACGCCGAGCACGAGCGTCGCGCCGATGCCGAGCACGACGACCGCGAGCGGCGCGGGTACCGAGCGCACCCACGCGAAGCGCTTGAGAGCCGGCGTGTCCCACGCGATCAGCAGCCCGAGCGACGCAAGCGCGATCACCGTGGCGGCCCATGCGGTCGGCAGGCTCGGCCAGTTCGCAAACGATTGCGCGGCCTGGCCGCCGAGGCCGAATGCGAACGGAATCTGCTTCACGATCAGCAGCAGGCCGATCGCGGCGAGCATGCCCTTGATGACCGGCGATGGCACGTAAGCGGCGAAGCGGCCGGCGCGCAGCATGCCGAAGCCGAACTGCAGCACGCCGGACAGCAGCACCGCGAGCAGGAACGCGGAGAAGCTGCCGAGTTGCGCGATCCCTTCGACGACGATCACGACGAGGCCGGCGGCCGGCCCGCTGACGGACAGCGACGAGCCGCTCAGCAGTGCGACGACGATGCCGCCGACGATGCCCGACACGAGCCCGGCGAACGGCTCGACGCCGGACGCATTGGCGATGCCGAGACAGAGCGGTAGCGCGACGAGGAAAACGACGATGCCGGCGACGATGTCGCGCGGCAGGGTGGATAGGCGCTCGTTCAGTTTCATGGTTGGGGTGGTTTCGTTGGCGTGGAGGGGCAGGGCGCGGGTCAACCGAGCGCGACGGCGGCAGCGCGCTCGGGCTCGGGCTCGGCTTCGGTCGGCGACGCCGCATAGCCGGAATCGAGCTCCTTCAGGCGGCCGTCGGCGAGCGAAAAGATCCAGCCATGCACGAGCGGTGGCCGCTCGCGGCCGCGCACGATCGGCGACGCGCGCAGCAGCCGCACCTGTTCGAGCACGTTCAGCTCGGCGAGGCGGTCGGCGGCGGCCATGTCGTCGAGCCCGTCGAGCGTGTCGCGATGGCGCCGCGCGAGTGCGCAGAGCGGCGCGATGCGGCGCGCGACGTGTGGCAGGTCGGCGGGCGGCGGCAGCAGCGATGCACGCACGCCGCCGCACCCGTAGTGACCGCACACGATCACGTGGTCGACCTTCAGCACCCGCACCGCGTACTCGAGCACGCTGGCGGAATTGTCGTCGTCGGGGTGGAACAGGTTCGCGATGTTGCGATGGACGAACAGCTCGCCGGGCGCGCAGTGCGTGATGGTTTCGGCTGGCACGCGGCTGTCCGCGCAACCGATCCACAGTACGCGCGGATTCTGGCCGCGCGCGAGCGCGTCGAAAAAGCCGGGCGTGTGTTCGCGCGTCTCGCGGGCCCAGGCAATGTTGGCAACCAGCATGCTCTTGGGGCGATTCATGAGGACTCCTTTTTGATAAAGGCAAATAAATATCGAACGAAATGGCGCAATCGCATGCTTTCTAAATTGAAAGGTTGGATTTTCGACTGATATTAGGGGTATGCCCTAGCACTGCGGGTGGGTTGATACAAATTGTTTCAAATTGATTGGGCGTAGTGCATTGCATGCACCAGTGCGACGCATGACATGCCCCGGGCGTGCCTGTTTCCCGCTACGGCCCGCATGACGGGGCGTTCAGTGTATTGCCATCGCAATGTCATCGATCGGAAAAGTTTTCCGTCTTATTCGTTGAATTAAATAAGGCAGCGGAAAAAATGAAATGGCCATTCACGCAATAATTCGTGAATGGCCATTGCGACAATTGCGTATAAATACGCAATCGGTCAGAACAGGGTGCGGCGATCGGGATCGTGCAGCGGGTCCGGTGTTTTCTGCGTGGTGCGCAGGATGCCCTGCGGATCGAAGTAGAAGCTGTACATCATGTACCAGACGTTGTCCTCGAGATACCGGTACGTCCAAACCTCGCGTTTCATCAGCGGGAAGTAGGAAGTCTCGACCGGGCGTCCGAAATTGACGAGGACGTCTGTCTTCGTCCACTTGCCGATCTCCGCGCGATAGAACTCGCTCGGCTGCAGTACCTGGCGCACGTTGACGATCCGGTGGGCTGCGTCGACGTCGGCCGCGACCGTGATTTCGCCCATCGGCTGAGTCGGCCACATCAGGCGCTTGCCGCCGCCGGGCAGGTCGTAGATCTCGCGCGGCGGGCCCATGCGCGCGACGATCGCCGACTCGTCCTGGCCGGCCTGGTATTGCTGCCACGGTTGCGCGCAACCGGCCAGCAGCGCGGCGGCACCGGCGATCAGCACGGGCAGGCGCGCGGGAATGCGAATGCGCATCGGATTCTCCAGAACACGGAAACAAGTCCCGTTTTATCACGGACGGCGCGCGACGGCGCATCGCGCGGAAAAAATCGGTGCGGATCGCAGGCTGTCGCGCTTGCGGGTGGCGGGCGCGGCGGCCTATGATCCGCGCTTCTCGGGCAGATTGAAGGGCAGGTGGCCGATGCAGGGGTGGAAACGGTGCGCGCTCGCGTGGAGCGCGGGGTGGATGCTGGTGTCGTCCGCGTTTGCCGGCGGCGAGCCGGTGCGGATCGCGCTGATCGAGGGGATGTCGGGCCCGTTCGCGAACGCGGGCGCGGCGGTGGAGCGCAACCTGCGCTTCGGTGTCGAGCGGGTCAATGCGGCGGGCGGCGTGAAGCTGCGTGACGGCGCGCATCCGCTCGAACTCGTCGTGCTCGACAGCAAGGGCAGCCCGGAGGAGGCGCTCGTGCAGTTGCGCGCGGCCGCCGACCGGCATGTCGGCTTCGTCGCGCAGGGCAACAGCTCGGCCGTCGCGGCCGCGCTCGTCGCCGCGCTCGACAAGCTGAACGCGCGCGATCCGGACAACCGGATGCTGTTCCTGAACTATTCGGCCGACGATCCGGCGCTGACCGGCGCGCGTTGCAGTTTCTGGCATTTCCGCTTCGATGCGCATGCCGGCATGCGGATGGCCGCGCTTGCGGACGTGATGGCGCGCGATCGCGCGCTGCGAAAGGTCTATCTGTTGAACCAGGACTACAGCTTCGGCCACGACGTCAGCACCCTCGCGCGGCAGGCGCTCGCGGCGCGGCGCCCGGACGTGACGATCGCGGGCGACGAATTCCACCCGATCGGCCGGATCAAGGATTTCTCGCCGTATATCGCGAAGATCCGCGCCAGCGGCGCGGACGCCGTCGTGACCGGCAACTGGGGCAACGACCTCACGCTGCTCGTGAAGGCGGCGCGCGAACAGGGGCTCGACGCGAAGTTCTATACGTTCTACGGCAACAGCCTCGGCGCGCCGGCGGCCCTCGGCGACGCGGGTGTCGGCCGCGTCGTGGCGGTGGCCGACTGGCACCCGAACGCGGGCGGCGCCAAGTCCGACGCGTTCTACCGCGCGTTCCGGACCCGTTTCCCGGCCGCGCAGGACGACTACCCGGTGCGGCGGATGAGCCAGATGATCGAGATGCTGGCCGCGGCGATGACCCGCGCGGGTTCGGCCGACCCGGTCGCGGTCGCGCGTGCGCTCGAGGGCCTGCCGTTCGACGACGGCTTCCACGCGTCGCGGATGCGCGCCCAGGATCACCAGTTGATCCAGCCCCTTTACGTGATGGAAATGGACAAGGTCGGCACGCCGGGCGTGCGCTTCGACAACGAGGGATCGGGCTACGGCTTCCGGACGGTGCTCGCGGTGCCGGCGCAGCGTACGGAGATGCCGTCGACGTGCTCGATGACGCGCCCGTGACGGAGGGCGGTAAGAACGGCACCGAGTTGTGCTACAATGCGCGCCGGTTGTAAGTCACGGCACGGCCATTCTTCCGTGTCCGCCTGTTCAGTTAGAAAGGAAATCACATGTCTGTTGCAGATATCAAGAAGTCGGAAGTCGTTGCTCAGTTCGCCCGCGGTACCAACGACACGGGGTCGCCCGAAGTCCAGGTCGCACTGCTGACCGCACGTATCGTCGAACTGACGGGTCACTTCAAGACCCACGCGAAGGATCACCACAGCCGCCGCGGCCTGCTGCGCATGGTGAGCCGCCGCCGCAAGCTGCTCGACTACCTCAAGGGCAAGGATGCCGACCGTTACCGCGCACTGATCGAGAAGCTGGGTCTGCGTAAGTAATCGAGGCGATTGCCGCCAGCAAGATGCCTGTGTCAGTCCGCTGATACAGGCATTTTGTTTTTGCGCGGTGCGTAGCGTCACACGCATCGCAGGCTGTCCGGCACGTTCGTGCGGGGCCGCCGCCACGACCGATACCGGGGCAGGATTTGTGTCATTCCAGCGCGCCGCTGCCTGAGCGCCGCGCTGGAATGGCATAAAAAACACACCTTGCTCCGGGTGATTCGGTCGGGACGCCGCCGCGCGGGATGGCCGGCGCGGCGAATGAAATGCATGAATACAAAGGAGCAACCATGTCCATGTTCAACAAGGTCGTGAAGGAATTCCAGTGGGGCCAGCACAAGGTGCGCCTCGAAACCGGTGAAGTCGCCCGCCAGGCGAGCGGTGCCGTGATCGTCGACGTCGAAGACACCGTCGTGCTGGCAACCGTCGTCGGCGCGAAGTCGGCGAAGCCGGGCCAGGATTTCTTCCCGTTGACCGTCGACTACCTCGAGAAGACCTACTCGGCCGGCAAGATCCCGGGCGGCTTCTTTCGCCGCGAAGGCCGTCCGTCGGAGCACGAGACGCTGACGTCGCGCCTGATCGACCGTCCGCTGCGCCCGCTGTTCCCGGAAGGCTTCTACAACGAAGTCCAGGTCGTGATCCACGTGCTGTCCGTGAACCCGGAAATCCCGGCCGACATCCCCGCGCTGATCGGCGCATCGGCCGCGCTCGCCGTGTCGGGCCTGCCGTTCAACGGCCCGGTCGGTGCCGCACGCGTGGCATACATCGACAACGCGTACGTGCTGAACCCGACGCGTGACCAGCTCAAGGCATCGAGCCTCGACCTCGTCGTCGCGGGTACGGAGCGCGCCGTGCTGATGGTCGAGTCGGAAGCCGACCAACTGTCGGAAGAAGTGATGCTGGGCGCCGTGGTGTTCGGCCACGAGCAGATGCAGATCGCGATCGACGCGATCCACGAACTGGTGCGCGACGGCGGCAAGCCCGAGTGGGACTGGCAGCCGGCGCCGAAGAACGAGGCGCTGATCGCGCGCGTGACCGAGCTGGCGCAGAACGATCTGCTCGCCGCTTACCAGCTCCGCGACAAGCAGGCGCGTTCGGCGAAGCTGAAGGAAGTCTATGCGGCAACCTCGGCGAAGCTCGAGGAAGACGCGCTGGCGGCCGGTACGGTCGCGGCCGACAAGGCCACGGTCGGCAACGTGCTGTTCGACATCGAAGCGAAGATCGTCCGTTCGCAGATCCTGAACGGCGAGCCGCGCATCGACGGCCGTGACACGCGCACCGTGCGTCCGATCGAAATCCGCACCGGCGTGCTGCCGCGTACCCACGGCTCGGCGCTGTTCACGCGCGGCGAAACGCAGGCGCTGGTCGTCGCGACGCTCGGCACGAAGGGTGACGAGCAGATCATCGACGCGCTCGAAGGCGAATACCGCGAGCGCTTCATGCTCCACTACAACATGCCCCCGTTCGCGACCGGCGAAACGGGCCGCGTCGGCTCGCCGAAGCGCCGCGAAATCGGCCACGGCCGTCTGGCCAAGCGCGCGCTGGTCAAGTGCCTGCCGAGCGCCGACGAATTCGGCTACTCGATCCGTGTCGTGTCGGAAATCACCGAGTCGAACGGTTCGTCGTCGATGGCGTCGGTGTGCGGCGGCTGCCTCGCGCTGATGGACGCCGGCGTGCCGATGAAGGCGCACGTCGCGGGTATCGCGATGGGCCTGATCCTCGAAGGCAACAAGTTCGCGGTGCTGACCGACATCCTCGGCGACGAAGATCACCTCGGCGACATGGACTTCAAGGTGGCCGGCACGGAGCAAGGCGTGACGGCGCTGCAGATGGACATCAAGATCCAGGGCATCACGAAGGAAATCATGCAGGTCGCGCTCGCGCAGGCGAAGGAAGGCCGCCTGCACATCCTCGGCAAGATGACGTCGGCGGTGTCGGGTGCGAACACGCAACTGTCGGAATTCGCGCCGCGCATGATCACGGTCAAGATCAACCCGGAAAAGATCCGCGACGTGATCGGCAAGGGCGGTTCGGTGATCCGCGCGCTGACGGAAGAAACGGGCACGACCATCGACATCTCGGATGACGGCGTCGTGACGATCGCCAGCACGAGCAGCGAAGGCATGGCCGAAGCGAAGAAGCGCATCGAGCAAATCACGGCCGAGATCGAAGTCGGTCAGGTGTATGAAGGCACGGTGCTCAAGCTGCTCGATTTCGGCGCGATCGTGAATCTGCTGCCGGGCAAGGATGGCCTGCTGCACATCTCGGAAATCGTCAACGAGCGCGTGAAGGACATCAACGACTACCTGAAGGAAGGTCAGCAGGTGAAGGTCAAGGTGATCCAGACGGACGAGAAGGGTCGCGTGCGTCTGTCGGCCAAGGCGCTGCTGAATGAAGCAGCGGCGGCAGCGCAGTCGGATACGCCGCCGCAGCAGTAAGCGGACAGGCGGATCAACGGCCGGCAGTGCGAAAGCGTGCCGGCCGTTTTTTCTGTAGCATCGTTGTGCGGCGCAGCAGCGCCGGCGAGGCGCCCGCGCCGTGCGCACGGGCGTGCCATCCGATTCCGATCCTGGAGCGACTCTCACCATGAAAGCCATCGAAATCACCGAATTCGGCGCCCCCGACGTGCTGAAGCTCGCGGAGCGTCCGCGCCCCGAACCGAAGCGCGGCGAGGTGCTGATCAAGGTGGCGGCTTCCGGCGTGAACCGGCCCGACGTGTTCCAGCGCAAGGGTGCCTATGCGCCGCCGCCGGGTGCGTCGGATCTGCCGGGCCTCGAGGTCGCGGGCGAGATCGTCGGCGGCGATTTGTCCGATGCGGCCCTGAACCCGTTCGGGCTGAAACTGGGCGATCGCGTGTGCGCGCTGCTCGCGGGCGGCGGCTATGCCGAATATGCGGTCGCGCCGCTGCCGCAGTGCCTGCCGGTGCCGGATGGTCTCACCGATATCGAGGCCGCCTCGCTGCCCGAAACGTTTTTCACCGTGTGGAGCAACGTGTTCGACCGTGCGCAGCTCGGCGCGGGCGAGGGCGGTGAGCAGGAGACCCTGCTCGTGCAGGGCGGCTCGAGCGGCATTGGCGTGACGGCGATCCAGATCGCGCATGCGCTCGGCTTTCGCGTGTTCGCGACGGCCGGCACCGCCGACAAATGCCGTGCGTGCGAGGCGCTTGGCGCCGAGCGCGCGATCAACTACAAGACCGAAGACTTCGTCGAAGTCGTGAAGTCGCTGACGCACGATCGCGGTGTCGACGTGATCCTCGACATGGTGGCGGGCTCGTACGTGCCGCGCGAGCTGGCCGCGCTCGCGGACGGCGGCCGTCTCGTGCTGATCGCGCTGCTCGGCGGCGCGAAGGCCGAGGTCAACCTGAGCGAGATCCTGCGCCGCCGGCTGACCGTGACCGGTTCGACGCTGCGTCCGCGCCCGGTCGAATTCAAGGCCCGTATCGCCGCGCAGCTGAAGGCGCGCGTGTGGCCGCTGCTCGCCGACGGCCGCATCAAGCCGGTGATCTATCGCGTGTTGCCCGCCGCGGACGCCGCACAGGCGCATGCGCTGATGGAAAGCAGCGAGCATACCGGCAAGATCGTGCTCGATTGGGGAACGAACGCCTGACGGCCCGTGCGGCGGGCTTGACATGCGCGGTTTGACCGGTTCAAGCCGCGCGCAGTAAAATCGCGGGTTTGCTTCGCCAGATCCAACCTGACGGCCGGGTTCCGGCACGTTAATGACAAGATAGTGACGAGACAGACACGATGTCGAAACAACGAACAAAGCGAGTGATCGGCAACTGGAAGATGCACGGCCGGCTGGCCGGCAACCAGGCGCTGCTGAACGAAGTGGTGCAGGGCGCGGGCACGGTGGCGGCTGAAACGTCGATCGGCGTGTGCGTGCCGTTCCCGTATCTCGCGCAGGTTCAGGCGCAGCTTGGCGGTGGCCGTGTCGCGTTCGGTGCGCAGGACGTGTCCGCGCACGAGCAAGGCGCATTCACCGGTGAGGTGGCGGCTGCGATGGTGGCGGAGTTCGGCGCGCGGTATGCGATCGTCGGCCACTCGGAGCGTCGCGCGTATCACGGCGAAAGCAACGAGACGGTCGCGGCGAAGACGCAGCGCGCGCTCGCGGCCGGCCTCGTGCCGGTCGTGTGTGTCGGCGAGACGCTCGACGAGCGCGAGTCGGGTGCGACCGAGCAGGTCGTCGGTGCGCAGCTCGACGCGGTGCTGGCCGTGCTGACGGCTGACGAGGCCGCGCGTATCGTCGTCGCGTACGAGCCGGTCTGGGCGATCGGCACGGGCAAGAGCGCGACGTCGGCGCAGGCGCAGGACGTGCATGCGTTCCTGCGGACGCGTCTCGCGGCAAAGGGTGCGGCGGACGTGTCCGTGCTGTACGGCGGCAGCGTGAAGCCGGACAACGCGGAAGAGCTGTTCGCGCAGCCGGACATCGACGGCGGCCTGATCGGCGGCGCGTCGCTGAAGGCGGAAGATTTCCTGGCGATCTGCCGGGCCGCGCGTTGAGCGGTCCGAGATCGAATTGAACCATGACGGCGGCCGGTCGGTCCGGTCGCCCGATCCAATCGGGTGGGTGTGATGCTGTTATTCAAGACGCTGATTATTGTGGTGCAGGTGCTGTCTGCACTCGGTGTGATTGGGCTCGTGCTGCTGCAGCACGGCAAGGGTGCCGACATGGGCGCCGCATTCGGCAGCGGCGCGTCGGGCAGTCTGTTCGGTGCGACGGGCTCGGCGAACTTCCTGTCGCGCACGACGGGCATTCTCGCGACGATCTTCTTCGTCGCGACGCTCGCGCTGACGTACCTCGGTTCGTACAAGTCGACGCCGTCGGCAGGCGTGCTCGGCACGGCAGTGACCGCGCCGGCATCGGCCCCCGCGGCATCGGCGCCGGCTGTCGCGGCGTCGGCTGCCGCCGGTTCGGCCGCAAGCGCGCCGGGCCAGGATGTCCCGAAATAAAAAGTTAATTTTTTTGCGGTTGTGCGTTGAACAAATCCGGAACTCGGGTTAGAATTTAATTCTTGAAGCGATTCGCGGGAACGAGCAGCACAACCCGAGTTGCATGCAGTGCCGACGTGGTGAAATTGGTAGACACGCTATCTTGAGGGGGTAGTGGCGAAAGCTGTGCGAGTTCGAGTCTCGCCGTCGGCACCAAAGTTACTCAATGCCAGCCGCTTCCAGTGGCTGGCATTTTTCATTTGTGGGGTGGGCTTGCGGTTGTCTTGCGATCGCCTGCACTCCGAAATGATTCCTTCCGCCGGAAGTGGTATTCTCCGGACGCTCAGAACCAACCGATAGAGGATTGCCTTGAACCTCGCAGCCTATTACCCCGTCTTGTTGTTCCTCCTCGTGGGCACTGGTTTAGGTATAGCGCTGGTCAGCATCGGCAAGCTCCTTGGTCCCAACAAGCCGGACGTCGAGAAGAACGCACCGTACGAGTGCGGCTTCGAAGCCTTTGAAGACGCCCGGATGAAATTCGACGTCCGGTATTACCTCGTCGCCATCCTGTTCATCATCTTCGATCTCGAAACCGCATTCCTGTTCCCGTGGGGCGTCGCGCTCCGGGACATCGGCTGGCCGGGTTTCATCGCAATGATGATTTTTCTGCTCGAATTCCTGCTGGGCTTTGCCTATATCTGGAAGAAAGGCGGGCTCGACTGGGAGTGATGGGTTAATCGCCGGTTTGCATGAGCGGCCACGCTCGGTCGCTCGTCTGGAGTGGAAAGCAAATGAGTATCGAAGGGGTCTTGAAGGAAGGGTTTGTCACCACGACGGCTGACAAGCTGATCAACTGGACGCGTACCGGCTCGCTGTGGCCGATGACGTTCGGGCTCGCGTGTTGCGCCGTCGAGATGATGCATGCGGGCGCGGCCCGTTACGATCTGGACCGGTTCGGCGTCGTGTTTCGCCCGAGCCCGCGTCAGTCGGACGTGATGATCGTCGCCGGCACGCTGTGCAACAAGATGGCGCCCGCGCTGCGCCGCGTGTACGACCAGATGGCCGAGCCGCGCTGGGTGATCTCGATGGGGTCGTGCGCCAACGGCGGTGGTTATTACCACTACTCGTACTCGGTGGTCCGCGGCTGCGACCGGATTGTGCCGGTCGACGTCTATGTGCCGGGCTGTCCGCCCACGGCCGAGGCGCTGGTCTACGGCGTGATCCAGCTTCAGGCGAAGATCCGCCGCACCAATACCATCGCCCGTCAATAAAGCCCCGAGCGTCCCCTCAATATGGCAAGCAAAATCGAGACCCTCAAGGCAAACCTCGAAGCCGCGCTCGGCGCGCGCGTGGTGAGCCTCACCGAAGCGATCGGTGAACTGACGCTCGTCGTGAAGGCGAGCGATTACCTCGAAGTCGCAAAGACGCTGCGCGACGATCCGAAGCTCCGTTTCGAGCAACTGATCGACCTCTGCGGCGTCGACTACCAGACCTTCGGTGACGGCGCCTACGACGGCCCGCGCTTCGCGGCCGTGTCGCACCTGCTGTCGGTCACGAACAACTGGCGCCTGCGCCTGCGCGCATTCGCGCCGGACGACGATCTGCCGATCGTGGCGTCGCTGGTCGACATCTGGACCTCGGCGAACTGGTACGAGCGCGAAGCGTTCGACCTGTACGGCATCGTGTTCGAAGGCCACCCCGACCTGCGCCGCATCCTCACCGACTACGGCTTCATCGGTCACCCGTTCCGCAAGGACTTCCCGGTGTCGGGCTACGTCGAAATGCGTTACGACCCGGAAGAGAAGCGGGTCGTGTACCAGCCGGTGACGATCGAGCCGCGCGAAATCACGCCGCGCGTGATCCGCGAGGATCGCTATGGCGGTCTGAAACATTAAGGGGGCGTCATGGCAGAAATCAAGAACTACACGCTCAACTTCGGCCCGCAGCACCCGGCAGCGCACGGCGTGCTGCGCCTCGTGCTCGAGCTCGATGGCGAAGTCATCCAGCGTGCCGATCCGCACATCGGCCTGCTGCACCGCGCGACCGAAAAGCTCGCGGAATCCAAGACCTTCATCCAGTCCGTGCCGTACATGGACCGTCTCGACTACGTGTCGATGATGGTCAACGAGCACGGCTACGTGCTCGCGATCGAAAAGCTGCTCGGCATCGAAGTGCCGGAGCGCGCGCAGTACATCCGCGTGCTGTTCGACGAAATCACGCGCGTGCTGAACCACCTGATGTGGATCGGCGCGCACGCACTCGACGTCGGCGCGATGGCCGTGTTCCTGTACGCTTTCCGCGAACGCGAAGACCTGATGGACGTGTACGAAGCGGTGTCCGGCGCCCGGATGCACGCGGCCTACTATCGTCCGGGCGGCGTCTATCGCGATCTGCCTGACGCAATGCCGCAATACAAGGCGTCGAAGATTCGCAACGAGAAGGCGCTTGCGAAGATGAACGAAGCGCGCAGCGGCTCGGTGCTCGACTTCATCGACGATTTCTTCACGCGCTTCCCGAAGTGCGTCGACGAATACGAAACGCTGCTGACCGACAACCGGATCTGGAAACAGCGTCTGGTCGGGATCGGCGTGGTGAGCCCGGAGCGTGCGCTGCAGATGGGCCTGACCGGCCCGATGCTGCGCGGCTCGGGCATCGCGTGGGACCTGCGCAAGAAGCAGCCCTACGAAGTGTACGATCGGATGGATTTCGACGTGCCGGTCGGCGTGAACGGCGATTGCTACGACCGCTATCTTGTGCGCGTCGAAGAAATGCGCCAGTCGATCCGCATCGCGAAACAGTGTATTGAGTGGCTCCGCAAGAATCCGGGCCCGGTGATGACGGACAATCACAAGGTTGCCCCGCCGTCGCGCGTCGGCATGAAGACCAACATGGAAGACTTGATTCACCACTTCAAGCTCTTCACCGAAGGTTTCCATGTGCCGGAAGGCGAAGCGTACGCGGCGGTCGAGCATCCGAAGGGTGAGTTCGGCATCTACCTCGTGTCCGATGGCGCCAACAAGCCGTATCGCCTCAAGATTCGCGCGCCGGGTTTCGCGCACCTGGCGTCGCTCGACGAAATGGCGCGCGGTCACATGATCGCCGACGCCGTCACGATCATCGGTACGCAGGACATCGTGTTCGGCGAAATCGATCGCTAATGGTTGCGCCGCCCGCGAGCGCGGGCGGCGAGCAGTCAGTCACACGCGAAGTCACAAGCGGTATGCGCCGAACCGGCGCGGCTTCGCAAGCTGTCAACAGAGTGAGCGCCAGGTCTGCCGTCCATGCACCCCAGTGTGCGGCAGGTTGTTCGTTCGGTAGGAATTGAAAGAGTCGTGTCTGAAAATGATCTCAGCTGAAGGCCTGAAGGAAATCGATCGAGCGTTGACGAAGTATCCCGCCGATCAGAAACAGTCCGCCGTGATGTCGGCGTTGGCCGTCGCTCAAGAAGAGCACGGCTGGCTGTCGCCCGAACTGATGCAGTTCGTCGCGGACTATCTCGGCATGCCGGCCGTTGCCGTGCAGGAAGTCGCGACGTTCTACACGATGTACGAGCTCAAACCGGTCGGCAAGCACAAGATCACGCTCTGCACGAACCTGCCGTGCCAGCTCGGCCCGCACGGCGGCGCGGAAGCGACTGCCGACTACCTGAAACAGAAGCTGGGCATCGGCTTCGGCGAGACCACGCCCGACGGCAAGTTCACGCTGAAGGAAGGCGAATGCATGGGCTCGTGCGGCGATGCGCCGGTGCTGCTGGTGAACAATCACAGAATGTGCAGCTTCATGAGCCGCGAGAAGATCGACCAGCTGCTTGAGGAGCTCTCGAAATGACGTCCCTCCACGACCGTCACATCAAACCGCTGATCCTCGCTGGTCTGAACGGCGAGAACTGGCACCTCGAAGACTACGTTGCGCGCGGCGGCTACAAGCAGCTGCGCCGCATTCTCGAAGAAAAGATTCCGCCCGAGCAGGTGATCGCCGACGTGAAGGCGTCGGGCCTGCGCGGCCGCGGCGGCGCGGGCTTCCCGACCGGCCTGAAGTGGAGCTTCATGCCGCGTCAGTTCCCGGGGCAGAAGTACCTCGTCTGCAACTCGGACGAAGGCGAGCCGGGCACGTTCAAGGATCGCGACATCCTGCGCTGGAACCCGCACGCGCTGATCGAAGGCATGGCCATCGGCGCATACGCGATGGGCATCACCGTCGGCTACAACTACATCCACGGCGAGATCTTCGAAGTGTATCGACGCTTCGAAGCCGCGCTCGATGAAGCACGCGCGGCCGGGTTCCTCGGCGACAACATCATGGGCTCGGAATTCTCGTTCCAGCTGCACGCGCACCACGGTTACGGCGCGTACATCTGCGGCGAGGAAACGGCGCTGCTCGAGTCGCTCGAAGGCAAGAAGGGCCAGCCGCGCTTCAAGCCGCCGTTCCCGGCGAGCTTCGGCGTGTACGGCAAGCCGACCACGATCAACAACACCGAGACGTTTGCCGCGGTGCCGTTCCTGCTGTCCATCGGGCCGCAGAATTACCTCGAGATCGGCAAGCCGAACAACGGCGGCACGAAGATTTTCTCGGTGTCGGGCGACGTCGAGCGCCCGGGCAACTACGAAGTGCCGCTTGGCACGCCGTTCGCGACGCTGATGGAGCTCGCCGGCGGGATGCGCGGCGGCAAGAAGATCAAGGCCGTGATTCCGGGCGGGTCGTCGGCGCCGGTGATCCCGGGCGACATCATGATGCAGACGGATCTCGACTACGACTCGATCGCGAAGGCCGGCTCGATGCTCGGTTCCGGTGCGGTGATCGTGATGGACGAGACGCGCTGCATGGTGCGTTCGCTGCTGCGCCTGTCGTACTTCTACTACGAGGAATCGTGCGGTCAGTGCACGCCGTGCCGTGAAGGCACCGGCTGGCTGTATCGCGTCGTGAACCGTATCGAGCACGGCGAAGGGCGCCAGGAAGATCTGGACCTGCTGAACTCGGTGGCCGAGAACATCATGGGCCGCACGATCTGCGCGCTCGGCGATGCGGCGGCGATGCCGGTTCGCGGGATGCTCAAGCACTACTGGGACGAATTCGCGTACCACGTCGAGCACAAGCACTGCATGGTCGGCGGCCACGCGCACGCGGCGGCAGCCTGAAGCGAACCCGGTTGCGGAATTTGAGCGCACGGTCGGGCCAAGGCGCGAACGGGCGGAAATAGGTTAAGGACCATTCACCATCATGGTTGAACTTGAAATAGACGGCAAGAAGGTCGAGGTGCCCGAAGGCAGCATGGTGATCCAGGCTGCGCACAAGGCGGATACGTACATTCCTCACTTCTGCTATCACAAGAAACTGTCGGTCGCGGCCAACTGCCGGATGTGTCTCGTCGAAGTCGAGAAGATGCCGAAGGCCGTACCTGCCTGCGCGACCCCCGTGTCGGCCGGCATGATCGTCCGCACGCAGTCCGACAAGGCTGTGAAGGCGCAGCAGTCGGTGATGGAATTCCTCCTCATCAATCACCCGCTCGATTGCCCGATCTGCGATCAGGGCGGCGAATGCCAGTTGCAGGATCTGGCGGTCGGCTACGGCAAGTCGTCGTCGCGCTACTCGGAAGAAAAGCGCGTGGTGTTCCACAAGAACGTGGGCCCGCTGATCTCGATGGAAGAAATGTCGCGCTGCATCCACTGCACGCGCTGCGTCCGCTTCGGCCAGGAAATTGCCGGCGTGATGGAGTTCGGCATGCTGGGCCGCGGCGAGCATTCGGAAATCACGACGTTCGTCGGCAAGACGGTCGACTCCGAAATGTCGGGCAACATGATCGACCTGTGCCCGGTCGGCGCGCTGACCAGCAAGCCGTTCCGCTACAGCGCCCGTACGTGGGAACTGTCGCGCCGCAAGTCGGTGAGCCCGCACGATTCCGTCGGCGCGAACCTCGTCGTGCAGGTGAAGAACAACCGCGTGATGCGCGTGCTGCCGTTCGAGAACGAAGCGATCAACGAATGCTGGATCTCGGACAAGGACCGCTTCTCGTATGAAGGCCTCAACAGTGAAGAGCGCCTGACGAAGCCGATGCTGAAGCAGGGCGGCCAGTGGATCGAGACCGACTGGCAGACCGCGCTCGAATACGTCGCGAAGGGCCTGAAGGGCATCGCCGCGGATCACGGCGCGAACGCGCTGGCGATGCTCGCGAGCGCGCACAGCACCGCGGAAGAGCTGTTCCTCGTGAAGCAGCTCGCCAACGAACTGAAGACGCCGAACGTCGACTTCCGTCTGCGTCAGCAGGATTTCTCGGCACCGGTCCAGGGCGCGCCGTGGCTCGGCATGCCGATCGCCGATCTGTCGAACGTGGACGCCGCGTTCGTCGTCGGGTCGTTCCTGCGCCGCGACCACCCGCTGTTCGCATCGCGCCTGCGTCAGGCTGCGAAGAACGGCGCGAAGCTGCATTTCCTGCACGCGACCGGTGACGATTCGCTGATCCCGACCGCGCAACGCATCGTCGCCGCGCCGTCCGCATGGCTCGACGAGCTGGCCGGCATCGCCGCCGCCGTCGCGCAACTGCGCAGCGTCGCGCTGCCCGACGCGCTCGCGGGCGTCACGGCATCGCCGGCCGCCCAGGCTGTCGCGCAGTCGCTCGCGAACGGCGAACGCCGCGCGGTGCTGCTCGGCAACGTCGCGGTCCGTCATCCGCAATTCGCGAAGCTGCACGCCGTCGCGCAGTGGATCGCCGACAACACCGGCGCCACGTTCGGCTTCCTGACGGAAGCGGCGAACACGGTCGGTGCGCACGTCGTCGGCGCACTGCCGGGCGAAGGCGGCCTGAACGCACGCGAAGCGTTCGAGCAGCCGCGCAAGGGCTATGTGCTGCTGAACGTCGAACCGGAATTCGACACCGCCGATCCGGCACAGGCGCTTGCCGCGCTGAACCAGGCTGAAATGGTCGTCGTGATGTCGCCGTTCAAGCACGGCCTCGACTACGCCGACGTGCTGCTGCCGGTCGCGCCGTTCACGGAAACGGCCGGTACGTTCGTCAACGCGGAAGGCACCGTGCAGAGCTTCAACGGCGTCGTGCGCCCGCTCGGCGACACGCGTCCGGCCTGGAAGGTCCTGCGCGTGCTGGGCAGCCTGCTCGGCCTGCCGAGCTTCGAATACGAGACCGCGGAAGAAGTGCGTCTCGCCGCGCTCGGCGACGCCGGCGTCGCGGGCCGCCTGTCGAACCAGACGTCGGTCGCGCCGGCCCGTGCCGCGGCGAATGCCGCGAATGGCGGTTTCGAGCGCCTGGCCGATGTGCCGATCTATCACGCCGACGCACTTGTGCGCCGCGCGGGTGCGCTGCACCTGACGGCCGCCGCGAAGGCGGCGAATGCCGCAGCCCTGCCGGCCGCGCTGTTCGACAAGCTGGGCTTGAAGGAAGGCGACGCCGTGCGCGTGCGCCAGGGCGAGCGTGCGGTGCAGTTGCCGGCCGTGCGCGACGCGAATCTTGCGGAGACGGTCGTTCGCGTGTCGGCGGCGACGCCTGCCGGCGCAGCGCTCGGCAGCCTGTCCGGTGAACTGGTGGTGGAGAAGGCGTAAATGAGCTTGTTCGATACGATCAACGCGGGCGGGGCCGAGCTTCTCGGCTTCGCGTGGCCGACGGTGTGGGCAGTCGTGCGCATCCTCGTCGTCTCCGTCGTCATCCTGCTGTGCGTCGCGTACCTGATTCTGTGGGAACGCAAGCTGATCGGCTGGATGCACGTGCGTCTCGGCCCGAACCGCGTCGGCCCCGGCGGCCTGCTGCAGCCGATCGCCGACGTGCTGAAGCTGCTGCTGAAGGAAGTCATTCAGCCGAGCGCCGCCAGCCGCTGGCTGTACCTGATCGCGCCGGTGATGACGGTCGTGCCGGCGTTCGCGGTGTGGGCGGTGATTCCGTTCCAGGCGGAAGCCGTGCTCGCGAACGTGAACGCGGGCCTGCTGTACGCGATGGCGATCTCGTCGATCGGCGTGTACGCGGTGATTCTCGCCGGCTGGGCGTCGAACTCGAAGTACGCGTTCCTCGGCGCGATGCGCGCCGCGGCGCAGATGGTGTCGTACGAAATCTCGATGGGCTTCGCGCTGGTGCTCGTGCTGATGACGGCCGGCAGCCTGAACCTGTCGGAAATCGTCGGCTCGCAACAGCACGGCTTCTTCGCCGGCCACGGCGTGAATTTCCTGTCGTGGAACTGGCTGCCGCTGCTGCCGGCGTTCGTCGTCTACTTCATCTCGGGCATCGCCGAAACGAACCGTCACCCGTTTGACGTGGTGGAAGGGGAGTCGGAGATCGTCGCGGGTCACATGATCGATTACTCGGGCATGGCGTTCGCGCTGTTCTTCCTCGCCGAGTACATCAACATGATCGTGATCTCGGCACTGGCCGCGACGCTGTTCCTCGGCGGCTGGGACGCACCGTTCGAATTCCTGTCGTTCATCCCGGGCATCTTCTGGCTGGTGCTGAAGGTCTTCGCGCTGCTGTCGGTGTTCATCTGGGTGCGCGCGACGTTCCCGCGCTACCGTTACGACCAGATCATGCGTCTGGGCTGGAAGGTGTTCCTGCCCGTCACGGTGGTCTGGGTGATCGTGGTTGGCTTCTGGATGATGTCGCCGCTGAACATCTGGGTGAAGTAAGGACGAAATCATGACGGCTATCCAACACTTCTTTAAGACTTTCTTCCTGACCGAGCTGCTGAAGGGGCTCGCGCTGACCGGTCGCTACACGTTCAAGCGCAAGTTCACCGTGCAGTTCCCGGAAGAGAAGACCCCGATTTCGCCGCGTTTCCGCGGGCTGCACGCGCTGCGCCGCTACGAAAACGGCGAAGAGCGCTGCATCGCGTGCAAGCTGTGCGAGGCCGTGTGCCCCGCGCTGGCGATCACGATCGAATCGGAAACGCGCGCGGACAACACGCGCCGCACGACGCGCTACGACATCGACCTGACGAAGTGCATCTTCTGCGGTTTCTGCGAAGAGAGCTGCCCGGTCGATTCGATCGTCGAGACGCAGATTCTCGAGTACCACGGCGAAAAGCGCGGCGACCTGTATTTCACGAAGGAAATGCTGCTCGCGGTGGGCGATCGCTACGAGAAGGACATCGCCGCGGCGAAGGCTGCCGACGCGCCGTATCGTTGATTGTGTTTGCAGTGCCGGCCCGGCATGAACGATGCACGGGCCGAGCCGCCGCGACGGGTGCGGGCGTTCCGCAAGCCGCGCCTGACTATGGCCTAACGATGAACCGGTAATCATGGAATTCACGACCGTACTGTTCTACATCTTCGCGCTGCTCCTGGTGGTATCAGGGCTGAAGGTGATCACTTCGCGCAACCCGGTGGCGTCTGCGCTTTTCCTTGTGCTGGCGTTCTTCAACGCCGCCGCGATCTGGATGCTGCTGGAAGCGGAGTTCCTCGCGATCCTGCTGGTTCTGGTCTACGTGGGCGCGGTGATGGTGCTGTTCCTGTTCGTCGTGATGATGCTGGACATCAACATCGACTACCTGCGCCGCGACTTCAAGCGCTTCGTGCCGATGGCGACCGTGGTCGGCGCGATCATCGTGATCGAAACCGCGCTGATCCTGTGGCGCGGTTACGGCGACACGCACACCGTGCATGCGATGGCGACGGGCGAGATGGCCAACTGGTCGAATACGCGCCTGATCGGCAAGGTGATCTACACCGACTACATCTTCGCGTTCGAAATCGCCGGCCTCGTGCTGCTGGTCGCGATCATTGCCGCGATCGGGCTGACCGAACGCAAGGGCAAGGACAGCAAGCGCCAGCGCGTGTCGGATCAGGTCAAGGTGCGCCGCAACGACCGCGTGCGCCTCGTGAAGATGGAAGCGGACAAGCCGCAGCCGGAAACGGCGCAGAGCGAAGCCGGTTCGGGCACCAACGGCTAAGCGGAGGAAAAGAAAACCATGCTGACTCTTGCTCACTACCTTGTGCTCGGCGCGATCCTGTTCGCGATCGCGATCGTCGGGATTTTCCTGAACCGCCGCAACGTCATCATCATCCTGATGTCGATCGAACTGATGCTGCTGGCGGTGAACACCAACTTCGTCGCGTTCTCGCATTACCTCGGCGACGTGCACGGCCAGATCTTCGTGTTCTTCGTGCTGACCGTCGCCGCCGCGGAAGCCGCGATCGGCCTCGCGATTCTGGTGACCCTGTTCCGTAAGCTCGACACGATCAATGTCGAGGATCTCGATCAGCTCAAAGGTTAATTTCAGGCTACGCTGTTATGTCAACGACACTCAATGAAAACCTGCTGCTGGCGATTCCGCTCGCTCCGCTGGCCGGCTCGCTGATTGCGGGGCTGTTCGGGAACGCAGTCGGGCGCAAGGGCGCACACCGGATCACGATCCTCGGCGTATTGATCGCGTTCCTCCTGTCGGCGAAAGTCTTCTTCGACGTGATGGGCGGCGCGAGCTTCAACGCGACCGTCTACGAATGGATGAACGTCGGCTCGCTGAAGCTCGAAGTCGGCTTCCTCGTCGATTCGCTGACCGCGATGATGATGGTCGTCGTGACCTTCGTCTCGCTGATGGTGCACGTGTACACGATCGGCTACATGGCGGAGGAAGACGGCTACCAGCGCTTCTTCTCGTACATCTCGCTGTTCACGTTCTCGATGCTGATGCTCGTGATGAGCAACAACTTCCTGCAGCTGTTCTTCGGCTGGGAAGCGGTGGGTCTGGTGTCGTACCTGCTGATCGGCTTCTACTTCACGCGTGAGAGCGCGATCTACGCGAACATGAAGGCGTTCCTCGTGAACCGCGTGGGCGACTTCGGCTTCCTGCTCGGCATCGGCCTGCTGCTCGCGTTCGCCGGCTCGATGAACTACGGCGAAGTGTTCGCGAAGCGCGCCGAACTGGCGAGCCTGCACTTCCCGGGCACCGACTGGGGCCTGCTGACCGTTGCCTGTATCTGCCTGTTCATCGGCGCGATGGGTAAGTCGGCCCAGTTCCCGCTGCACGTGTGGCTGCCGGACTCGATGGAAGGCCCGACCCCGATCTCGGCGCTGATTCACGCGGCGACGATGGTGACGGCCGGCATCTTCATGGTGTCGCGCATGTCGCCGCTGTTCGAACTGTCGGATACCGCGCTGTCGTTCATCACGGTGATCGGCGCGATCACGGCGCTCTTCATGGGCTTCCTCGGCATCGTCCAGAACGACATCAAGCGCGTGGTCGCGTACTCGACGCTGTCGCAGCTCGGCTACATGACCGTCGCGCTCGGCGTGTCCGCTTACCCGGTCGCCGTGTTCCACCTGATGACGCACGCGTTCTTCAAGGCGCTGCTGTTCCTCGGCGCCGGCTCGGTCATCATGGGCATGCACCACGACCAGGACATGCGCAACATGGGCGGCCTGCGCAAGTACATGCCGATCACGTGGATCACGTCGCTCGTCGGTTCGCTCGCGCTGATTGGCACGCCGTTCTTCTCGGGCTTCTACTCGAAGGACTCGATCATCGACGCGGTGAAGCTGTCGCACCTGCCGGGTTCGGGCTTCGCGTACTTCGCGGTCGTCGCGAGCGTGTTCGTCACGGCGCTGTACTCGTTCCGCATGTACTTCCTGGTGTTCCACGGCGAGGAGCGCTTCCGCAAGCCGAAGCATCCGGAATCGCCGATGGGCATGGCGGCCGCGCACGGTCACGGCGATCACGGCCACGGTCATGACGACCACGCGCACGAGCCGCACGAGACCCCGTGGGTCGTGTGGGTGCCGCTGGTCCTGCTGGCGATCCCGTCGGTGATCATCGGCGCGATCGCGATCAGCCCGATGCTGTTCGGCGATTTCTTCCAGCACGGCGTCGCATTCGACAAGGTGATCTTCATCGGCGAAAACCATCCGGCACTCGCCGAGATGGCCGAAGAGTTCCACGGCTGGGTGGGCATGGGCCTGCACTCGGTGTCGGGCCTGCCGGTGTGGCTGGCGCTCGCCGGTGTGGTCGTCGCGTGGTTCCTGTACCTGAAGCGTCCGGAGCTGCCGGCGTCGATCCGCCGCGCGTTCGGCCCGATCTACACGCTGCTGGACAACAAGTACTACATGGACAAGATCAACGAAGTGGTGTTCGCCCGCGGTTCGGTGGCGATCGGCCGCGGCCTGTGGAAGGAGGGTGACGTCGTGGTGATCGATGGCCTCGTCAACGGCAGCGCCCGGTTCATCGGCTGGTTCGCCGGCGTGATCCGCTTCCTCCAATCCGGTTACATCTATCACTACGCGTTCGCCATGATCATCGGCATGCTGGGGCTCCTGACCCTGTTTGTAACGCTCGGCGGCAAATAAGGCGGGGAGACAACACTAATGCACGCTTTTCCGATTCTCAGTACCGCGATCTGGCTGCCGATCGTTTTCGGCCTCCTCGTGTTGGCGGTAGGTAACGACAAAAATCCGGGGACGGCCCGCTGGGTTGCGCTGATCGGCGCGCTGCTCGGCCTCGCGGTCACGATCCCGTTGATCACGGGCTTCGACTCGAGCACGGCCGCGCTGCAGTTCGTCGAGAAGTCGACCTGGATCGAACGCTTCGACATTGCGTATCACCTCGGCGTCGACGGCATCTCGATGTGGTTCGTCGTGCTGACCGCGCTGATCACGGTGATCGTCGTGATCGCCGCATGGGAAGTGATCACCGAGAACGTCGCGCAGTACCTCGCGGCATTCCTGATCCTGTCCGGGATCATGATCGGCGTGTTCTCGGCGGCCGACGGCCTGCTGTTCTACGTGTTCTTCGAGGCGACCCTGATCCCGATGTACATCATCATCGGCGTGTGGGGCGGCCCGAACCGCGTGTATGCGGCATTCAAGTTCTTCCTGTACACGCTGGCCGGCTCGCTGCTGATGCTGGTCGCGCTGATCTACCTGTACACGGAAACGCATTCGTTCGACCTCGCGACGTGGCAGAACGCGAAGATCGCGATGACGCCACAGATCTTGCTGTTCATTGCCTTCTTCCTCGCGTTCGCGGTGAAGGTGCCGATGTGGCCGGTGCACACGTGGCTGCCGGACGCGCACGTGGAAGCGCCGACAGGCGGCTCGGTCGTGCTGGCTGCGATTATGCTGAAGCTCGGCGCATACGGTTTCCTGCGCTTCTCGCTGCCGATCACGCCTGACGCGAGCCACTTCCTGGCACCCGTCGTGATCACGCTGTCGCTGATCGCGGTGATCTACATCGGCCTCGTCGCGATGGTGCAGGCCGACATGAAGAAGCTGGTCGCGTATTCGTCGATCGCGCACATGGGCTTCGTCACGCTCGGCTTCTTCATCTTCAACCAGCTCGGCGTCGAAGGCGCGATCATCCAGATGATCTCGCACGGCTTCGTGTCGGGCGCGATGTTCCTCTGCATCGGCGTGTTGTACGACCGCGTGCACTCGCGCCAGATCGCCGACTACGGCGGCGTCGTGAACGTGATGCCGAAGTTCGCGGCATTCGCGATGCTGTTCTCGATGGCCAACTGCGGCCTGCCGGGTACGTCGGGTTTCGTCGGCGAGTTCATGGTGATTCTCGCGGCCGTCCAGTACAACTTCTGGATCGCATTCGGCGCGGCATTCACGCTGATCCTCGGCGCGGCCTACACGCTGTGGATGTACAAGCGCGTGTATTTCGGCGCGGTGGCGAACGATCACGTCGCCAAGCTGAAGGACATCGGCCGTCGCGAATTCCTGATGCTGGCCGTGCTCGCCGCGTTCACGCTGCTGATGGGCCTGTATCCGAAGCCTTTCACCGACGTGATGCACGTTTCCGTCGAAAACCTCCTCTCCCACGTCGCGCAGTCGAAGCTGCCGCTGGCCCAGTAATCGCGAGCGGAGGAACTCAAGATCATGAACGCTCCTATGAATGTCCTGTTGCCCGACGCGCTGGTGATGGCCGCCATCGTCGTCGCATGGCTGAACGACACCTTTGCCGGTGCTTCCGGTCGCCGCCTGACCTATCTGATCGCAGTCGTCTCGTCGGTGGTCGCCGGCGTGTGGTTCGCGGTCCAGGCGCTCGACCCGCAGCCGTACTACTTCTTCTCGAAGATGATCGTCGTCGACTCGTTCGCGAGCATGATGAAGGCGGTCGTGTCGTTCGGTTTCGCGGTCTCGCTCGTCTATTCGCGCAAGTACCTCGAAGACCGCGACATGTTCCGCGGCGACGTGTTCCTGCTCGGCATGTTCTCGCTGCTCGGTCAGCTGGTCATGGTGTCGGGCAACAACTTCCTGACGCTGTACCTCGGCCTCGAACTGATGTCGCTGTCGCTGTACGCGGTCATCGCGCTGCGCCGCGACGCCGCACAGTCGAGCGAAGCCGCGATGAAGTACTACGTGCTGGGCGCGCTCGCGTCGGGCTTCGTGCTGTACGGCATCTCGATGCTCTACGGCGCGACCGGCTCGCTCGAACTGGGTGAGGTGTACAAGGCGGTCGGCGGCAACACCGACGCGGCCGTGCTGATGTTCGGCGTGATCTTCATCGTCGCCGGTATCGCGTTCAAGCTCGGCGCCGTGCCGTTCCACATGTGGGTGCCGGACGTCTACCAGGGCGCACCGACCGCGATGACGCTGTTCGTCGGCGGCGGCCCGAAGGTTGCCGCGTTCGCATGGGGCCTGCGCTTCCTGGTGATGGGCCTGCTGCCGCTCGCCCAGAACTGGCAGACCGCGCTCGTGATCCTCGCCGCGCTGTCGCTGATCGTCGGTAACATCACCGGTATCGTCCAGCGCAACATCAAGCGGATGCTCGCGTACTCGGCGATCTCGAACATGGGCTTCGTGCTGCTCGGCCTGCTCGCGGGCATCGTGAAGGGCGACGCGGCGGCACCGGCGAACGCGTACAGCTCGGCGATGTTCTACGCGATCGTCTACCTGATCACGACGCTCGGCTCGTTCGGCGTGGTGATGCTGCTCGCGCGCCGCGATTTCGAAGCGGAAACGATCGACGACTTCAAGGGCCTCAACAAGCGCAGCCCGGTGTTCGCGTTCGTGATGATGGTCATGATGTTCTCGCTGGCCGGCATCCCGCCGACCGTCGGCTTCTACGCGAAGCTGGCCGTGCTCGAGGCGACCGTCAACGCGGGCCTCACGTGGCTGGCCGTGCTGGCCGTGATCACGTCGCTGTTCGGTGCGTTCTACTACCTGCGCATCGTGAAGCTGATGTACTTCGATGCCCCGCAGGATTCGACGCCGATCTCGGGCGATTTCTGCAAGCGCACGATTCTCGTGCTGAACGGCCTGGCGGTCGTCGTGCTCGGCCTGATCCCGAGCCCGCTGCTGACTGCCTGCCTGCAGGCAATCCGTCACACGCTGCCGCTGTAATGTCGGCAGCCGGCTGGTTCATCGTGCTGTTGGCGCTCGTCTGCGCCAACCTGCCGTTCCTGAACCAACGCCTCTTCGCCGTCGTGCCGTTCGGCGCGACCAAGAAGAACGCGTGGGTGCGGATCGGCGAGCTGATCGTGCTGTACTTCGTCGTCGGCGCGCTCGGCTTCTGGCTCGAGTCGCGCGCCGGCAACCGCTTCGAACAGGGCTGGCAGTTTTACGCGATCACGTTCAGTCTCTTCGTCGTGTTCGCGTTTCCCGGCTTCACGTTCCAGTATCTCGTCAAACGACGCTGACGGCTTCGGCCGTCCGTCGTGCTCATTCAGGAGCCGCCGATGGCCGAACTACCCAATCACGACGCCGCACTGACCGAAACCTGCCTCGAGAGCGAGGCGATCTTCGAAGGCGCGTTCCTCAAGCTCAAGCGCGACACCGTCCGTCTGCCGGACGGCAAGAAGGCCACGCGCGAATACGTCCAGCACCCGGGTGCGGTGATGGTGATCCCGCTGTTCGACGACGGCCGCGTGCTGATGGAAAGCCAGTTCCGCTATCCGATCGGCAAGGTGATGGCCGAATTCCCGGCCGGCAAGCTCGACCCGAACGAAGGCGCGCTCGCGTGCGCGGTGCGCGAACTGCGCGAGGAAACCGGCTACACGGCGCGCGAGTACGTGTTCCTGGCCCGCATCCACCCGATCATTTCCTATTCGACCGAATTCATCGACCTGTACCTCGCGCGCGGGCTCACGGCCGGCGAGCGCAAGCTCGACGAAGGCGAATTCCTCGAAACCTTCACCGCGACGCTGGCAGATCTGCAGGAATGGGTGCGCACGGGCCAGATCTCCGACGTGAAGACGATCATTGGCACGATGTGGCTCGACAAGGTGCTGTCCGGCACGTGGCCGCTCGGGCCGGTCGTCACGCCCTGAGCACGGCGTCAGCGGCGGCCGGGGCACCGCGTTACAATCCCGTGATGTGGCGCATTCGCGCCGCGTGATCGCGATTTAGCACGATCGTTCACAAAACCGCTTTTTGCGCTACACTCGTCACACGCCCTGATTCAGCATGAAGGTCCTCGATTTACAGTGCCCGCACGGTCATCGGTTCGAAGGCTGGTTCGCTTCCGCCGATGAATTCGAAGCGCAGTTGTCCCGCAAGCTGGTCGAATGTCCGGTGTGCGGGACCACCGAGGTCAACCGTCTGCCGTCGGCGCCGCGCCTGAACCTGTCGGGCGCGACGCAGGCGCAGCCGGCCGATCCGCGTGCGCTGCAGGCGCAGGTGATGCGCGCGCTGCGCGAGGTGCTGGAGAAGACCGAGAACGTGGGCGAGCGCTTCGCCGAGGAAGCGCGGCGCATCCATTACAACGAGGCGCCCGCACGCAGCATTCGCGGCGTCACGACGCCAGAGGATGCGCAGTCCTTGGTCGAAGAAGGCATCGACGTGATGCCGCTGCCGATTCCAGCCGCGCTGAAAGAACCGCTGCAATGACGTACGCAGTGTGTCCTGGCCGGCCCGGACGGTCGCGGACAGGAGACACTGCGCATGGATCTGGATTATTCCCCCGCCGACGACGCGTTCCGCGTTGACGTCCGCGCCTGGCTCGAGGCCAACCTGCCTCACGCACTGCGCGCCAAGGTACTCGATCACAAGCGACTCGACCGCGAGGATTTCGCGAGCTGGCACCGGATTCTGGGCCAGCGCGGCTGGTCCGCACCCGCGTGGCCGGTCGAATATGGCGGCCCGGGCTGGAACGCGACGCAGCGGCACATCTGGGACGAGGAGTGCGCGCGGATCGGTGCGCCGACCGTGCTGCCGTTCGGGGTGTCGATGGTCGCGCCGGTCCTGATGAAATACGGCAGCGATGCGCAGAAGCGCCACTATCTGCCGCGTATTCTCGACGGCTCGGACTGGTGGTGCCAGGGTTATTCGGAGCCGGGTTCCGGGTCCGACCTCGCGTCGCTGCGCACGCGCGCCGAGCGCCACGGCGATCACTACGTCGTCAACGGCCAGAAGACCTGGACCACGCTCGGCCAGTACGCCGACATGATGTTCTGCCTCGTGCGCACCGATCCGGCCGCGAAGAAGCAGGAGGGCATCTCGTTCCTGCTGATCGACATGAAGACGCCCGGCATCACGGTGCGCCCGATCGTGATGCTCGACGAGGACCACGAGGTCAACGAGGTGTTCTTCGAGGACGTGAAGGTGCCGGTCGAGAATCTCGTCGGCGACGAGAACCGCGGCTGGACCTACGCGAAATACCTGCTTGGCCACGAGCGCACCGGCATCGCGCGCGTCGGCGCGTCGAAGCGGGAGCTTGCGTTCCTGAAGCGCGTCGCATCGAATCAGCGCAAGAACGGCAAGCCGTTGCTCGCCGATCCCGTGTTCGCCGCGAAGGTCGCAGCACTCGAAGTCGAGTTGATGGCGCTGGAAGTGACGGTGCTGCGCGTCGTCAGCCGCGAGACGAGCGGCAAGGGGCCCGGCCCCGAGGCGTCGATGCTGAAGATCAAGGGCACCGAGGTGCAGCAGGCGCTTACCGAGCTGATGGTCGAAGCGATCGGCCCGCTGGCCGCCCCATTCGACGTGCCGTTCCTCGACGGCGAGCGCGAGCACAGCATCGCGGGCGACGACGATGCGGCGCCGCTCGCCGCGTACTACTTCAATTACCGGAAGACGTCGATCTACGGCGGTTCGAACGAGATCCAGAAGAACATCATCGCGCAGATGATTCTGGGGCTGTGATCAGGGAACGGAGACAACCATGGATTTCAGCTTTACCGATGAGCAGCAGCAGTTCGCCGACGCGCTGCGCCGGTATCTCGGCGAGCAATATGGCTTCGAAGCGCGCCAGGCGATCGTGCGTAGCGATGCCGGTGTGTCGGACGCGCAGTGGCGCGCATTCACCGAACTCGGCTTGACCGCGTTGCCCGTGCCGGACGCACAGGGCGGCTTCGGCGGCGGCCCGGTCGACATGCTGGTCGTGATGCAGGAGCTGGGCCGCGCGCTCGTGATCGAGCCGTACTGGGCCACGGCGGTCGGCGTCGAGGCGTTGCGGATCGCCGGCTCCGGCGCAGGCGACGATGCCGCGCTGCTGGAGGCGGTCGCGCAAGGGCAAAAGCGCGTGGCGGTCGCATTCCACGAACCGCGGGCGCGCTACGATCTATACGAACTCGACACGCACGCACGCGAGCAGGGCGGCACGTACCGGCTGACCGGCGCCAAGTCGGTGGTTCAGCACGGCGCGCAGGCGCACGTGTGGATCGTGCCTGCGCGAATCGACGGTGGCGGCATCGGCCTCTTCGTCGTCGAACGCGATGCAGCGAACACGAAGGTGGTCGACTACCGGACCATCGACGGCCAGCGTGCCGCGACGATCACGTTCGACGACACGCCGGCCCGACTGCTGACGGGCGGTGCGCGCGACGCGGTGGCCCTCGAGCAGATCGCCGATTACGCGACCTTCCTGCTGTGCGCGGAAGCGGTTGGCGCGCTCGACGAGCTGAATCGCGCGACGGTCGAATATACGAAGACGCGCGAGCAGTTCGGCGTGCCGATCGCGCGTTTTCAGGCGCTGCAGCACCGGATGGTCGACATGCTGATCCATGCCGAGCAGGCGCGTTCACTGACCTATCTCGCGGCAGTGCGCTACGCGAACGGCGATGCCGATGCACGGCGCAAGGCCGTGTCGGCCGCGAAGGCCCGGGTCGGGGCGGCCGCGCGCTTCGTCGGCCAGCAGGCGGTCCAATTGCACGGCGGCATGGGCGTGACCAACGAGGTGGCCGCCGCGCACCTGTTCAAACGGCTGTCGATCATCGAGACGACGCTTGGCGATACCGATCATCACCTCGCCCGCATCACGGCGCTGCCCGATTTCGCGCAGACCGACGTAGCATGACGGTGACGCGCGAGCGCGTCAGACAAGGAGACTTATCAGTGGGCATCAGTTACGAAGATCTGGTGGTCGGCAGTACCACCGAAGTGGGCCGCTACACGTTCGAGCCGGACGACATCAAGACGTTCGCGAAGCGCTACGATCCGCAGCCGTTCCATGTCGACGAGGCAGCGGGGAAGGCCTCGCATTTCGGCGGGCTCGTCGCGAGCGGCTGGCATACGTGCTCGGTGTTCATGAGCCTGCTGGTTCAGAAGCTCGGGCCGGATTCGACCAGCATGGGCTCGCCGGGCATCGATTCGATCCGCTGGCTGAAGCCGGTGCGCGCCGGCGACACGATCACGATGTACCAGAAGGTGCACGACAAGCGCGTGTCGGAGAGCAAGCCCGATCGCGGCATCGTGTCGACCGAATGGGTCGGCGTGAACGAAGCCGGCGAGACGGTGATCAGCGTGCACACCAAGGTGATTTTCGGGCTGCGCCATCCGGGAGGCGCGAACCCATGACCGACGTGACCTTGCCGCTGATCGCCTCGGCCCAGGCGCTGCAGGCGCGGGTCGGCGCGGAGCCGCTCGCGAGCGGCTGGATCGAGATCGACCAGCCGCGCGTCGACGGTTTCGCCGACGCGACCGGCGATCATCAATGGATTCACGTCGACCCCGAACGCGCGCGGCGCGAGTCGCCGTTCGGCGGCCCGATCGCGCACGGATTCCTGACGCTGTCGCTGATTCCTGCGTTGATGACCGACGCAATGCGCTTCGAGCAGAAGATGGGCGTGAACTACGGCTTGAACCGCGTGCGGTTTTTGAAGCCGGTGCCGGTGGGGGCACGCGTGCGTGCATTGTTCGCGGTGAAGGAAACCGCCGACGCCGCGCGCGGCGGCATTCAGGTGACGTGGTCGGTATCGGTGCAGGTCGAGCGCCCCGACGCGCCGTTGCCGGTGTGCGCGGCGGAGTTCATCACGCTGCATTATTTCTGACGCACGGAGCGGCATGCACGGATGCCGCTCCGACCGCCACGTGCGTGTCAGCGCTTCGCGTATTGCGTTGCGCCGAACAGCACCTCGCGTGCCTTGTCGTCCTGCAGCGCCTTGCGCATCGACGCAAGCACTTCGACGCCGCGCTGCACGGCCGGTCGCGCGGCGATCGTCTCGTGCCAGCGCTTCACGTTCGGCAACGCGTCGAGCACGATGCCCTGGTTCTGCCATGAGCGTGTCCACGGGAACGTCGCAATGTCCGCGATCGTGTACGTGTCGCCCGCCAGATACTCGGATTCGCCGAGGCGCTTTTCCATCACGTTGTACAGGCGCTTCGCTTCGTTCGTATAGCGGTTGACCGCATACTCGATCTTCTCCGGCGCATAGAGGCGGAAGTGATGCGCCTGCCCGAGCATCGGGCCGACACCGCCCATCTGGAACATCAGCCACTCGAGCGTCGCATAGCGCGCGGCCGGATCGGTCGGCAGGAACTTGCCGGTCTTCTCCGCGAGGTAAATCAGGATCGCGCCCGATTCGAACAGCGAGATCGATTGGCCGCCGGGGCCCTCCGGATCCACGATTGCCGGGATCTTGTTGTTCGGGCTGATCTTCAGGAACTCGGGCTCGAACTGGTCGCCCGCACCGATATCGACCGGATGCGCACGATACGCGAGGCCGGTTTCCTCGAGCATGATGTGTACCTTGTGGCCGTTCGGGGTCGCCCAGCTATAGACGTCGATCATCGTCAACTCCTGTGTGGCATGCGCGAAAACGGCGCCGGCGGCGCCGCGACAGGCGGTCATTAGAGCATGGATCGACACGGGCTGCTGACGACGCAGACGCGCGTGCCGACGGGCAGGCCCGGCGGGGCCGGAGAGCATCGCCGACATGGCGTACGCGTCGGCGGGCCGCATCGGATGGACCCGGCGGCGTGGCGTCGGTTCGAAGTCCGACGCGGTGGATCAGCGCTTGTAGCGCGGCTGACGCTTCTCGAGAAAAGCGGTGATGCCTTCGAGCCCGTCCGCATGATGCAGCGACGCGACGAAATGATCGCGCTCGGTGCCGAGGTGCGCGTCCAGCGGTTGCGCGGTCGCGTCGTCGAGCAGCGACTTGATGCGCGTGAGCGCATTCGGCGAGATGCCGGCGAGTGCGTCGGCCCAGGCCAGTGCGTCGCTCAATGCGGTGCCTGGCGCGGCGAGCCGGTTGACGACGCCGAGCGCATGCAGGCGTTCGGCGGCGACCGGTTTGCCTTCGAACAGGATTTCGGCCGCGATCGCACGCGGCAGCGCGCGGGCGAGAAACCACGAGCCGCCGCCGTCGGGCGTCAGGCCGACGCGCGCATACGACATCACGAATTTCGCATCGTGTGCGGCGACGATCAGGTCGCACGCGAGCGCGAGCGAGAAGCCCGCGCCGGCCGCGGCGCCTTCGACGGCCGCGATCACCGGTTTCGTCGATGCGCGGATCGCCGTGACCCATGCCGCGAGCTGATCGATGCTGTCGGCCTGGAAGGACGGATCCTTCGAGCGATTCTCGAGCAGCCGGTTCAGGTTGCCGCCGGCGCAGAAGAAGCGATCGGCGCCCGTCAGCACGACGGCGCGAATCGCCGGATCGCGCTCGGCGGTGGCGAGCGCTTCGATGCCCGCCGCGTACATGTCGGGATGCAGCGCGTTGCGCGCGCCAGGATTGGACAGCGTGAGGACGAGCGTCGATTCGCTCTCGGGCGGACGCGAGGCCAGCAGTTCAGCACTCATGCGAGCGTGTCTCCATCGGGTGGCGCGGCGACGACGCCGCGTGTGTCGTGCGGACGGCCAGAGCCGACGCCGCAGTGGATGTAATGTTGTCGTGACGAACGCAAAACTTGCTTTAGACTAGCACGAACGTGCTTTTCGGCGTGATGAATCCCGATGCGGCTGGCGTCGATGCGGCCGCCCCTGAGCAAGGAAGGAGACTTCGATGTTACAGCTGTGCGGTATTCCGTTGTCCAACTACTACAACAAGGTGAAGTTCGTCCTGCTCGAGCACGACATTCCGTTCGAGGAAGCGGTGTGCGGTTTGCCGATCAGCGATCCGGCGCAGCTTGCCGATTCGCCGCTCGGCAAGATTCCGTTCCTGAAGACCGAAGAGGGGGCGCTGTTCGAGTCGCAGGCGATCATCGAATACCTGGCGGCGCGCTATCCCGAGAAAGGCATTTTCCCCACGAGCCCGTTCGCGGCGGCGAAGGTGCGCGAACTGGTCGAGACGCTCGAGCTGTATCTCGAATGGATGGCGCGCGAGGTGTACACGGAAGCGTTTTTCGGCGGCAAGGTGAGCGACGGGATGAAGGCGCACGTCGAGAAGCGCCTGCCCCGCGCGATCGATGCATTCAAGCAGATGACACGGTTTTCGCCGTATGTGCTCGGCGACTCGTTCGGCCTCGCCGACATCGCCGCGTGGGTCCATCTGCCGGTCATCGGCATGGCGACGAAGGCCATATACGGGCGCGATTTCCTGCTCGATGCAGGCATCGACTGGAAGGGGCACGCCAAGATGGTGAGTGAACGCCCTGCCGCGCAGCGCGTGGCCGCCGAGCGCAAGGCGTATGTCGAAGCGGCGAACGTCGCGCGTTCGTAACCGCGGTTCTCGAAGGGCGGCGTGCGGCCGCCCGTGCGGGGCTTACAGGCGGGCCAGCCGTTCGAGCGCGGACGCGAGCGTGCTTTCCTGCTTCGCGAAGCAGAAGCGCATGACGCCCGATTCGTGCGGCTCGTGATAGAACGCCGACACCGGAATGGCGGCCACGCCGATCTCCGACGTGAGCCACTTCGAGAATTCCGCTTCGGGCAGGTCGCTGATCGCCGAGTAATCGACGCACTGGAAGTACGTGCCCGTGCACGGCAGCAGCTTGAAGCGCGTGCGCTCGAGGCCGGCCCGGAAGAAGTCGCGCTTGCGCTGATAGAAGCCCGCGAGCGACAGGTACGGCGCCGGGTCCCGCAGGTAGTCGGCGAGCCCGATCTGCATCGGCGTGTTCACCGTGAACACGTTGAACTGGTGGACCTTGCGGAATTCCGCGGTCAGCGCGGCAGGCGCCGCGACGTAACCGACCTTCCAGCCCGTCACGTGATAGGTCTTGCCGAAGCTCGACACGATGAAGCTGCGCGCGGCGAGTTCCGGATAGCGCGCGACGCTCTCGTGGCGCGCGCCGTCGTAGACCATGTGCTCGTAGACCTCGTCGGACAGGATCAGCACGTTGGTGCCGCGCACGATGTCCTCGAGCTTGCGCATGTCCGCCTCGCGCCACACGGTGCCCGTCGGGTTGTGCGGCGTGTTGATCAGGATCATCCGCGTTTTCGGCGTGATCGCGGCCGCGAGACGGTCGAACGGGATCGCGTAGTCGGGCGCCTCCAGCGTGACGAACACGGGCTTGCCGCCGGCGAGTTCGATCGACGGCAGATAGCTGTCGTAGGTTGGCTCGACCACGATCACTTCGTCGCCCGGATGCACCGCGCACAGGATCGCCGTCAGCAGCGCCTGGGTCGCGCCGGCCGTCACGGTGATTTCGGTGGCCGGATCGTAGCGCCGGCCGTACACCTGCGCGATCTTGTCGGCGATCGCGTCGCGCAGCGGCGCGACGCCGGCCATCGGCGGGTACTGGTTGTGCCCGTTGCGCATCGCGGCGGCGACTGCATCGACGATGCGCGGATCGCAATCGAAATCCGGAAAGCCCTGGCCGAGGTTCACCGCACCTTTTTCGGCGGCAAGCGCGCTCATGATCGTGAAGATCGTCGTGCCGACGTTCGGCAGGCGCGAGGGGAAAACGGGAGTCGTTGGCATATCTGAAGGAGCGTTCATCGATACGGTCGAATTCGGATTGGGGCGTCAGGCCGGCGTCGCCGTGGCGGGCGGCGCGGCATCGAGTGCGCAGGCTTCGGCAAACGGCGCGGGTTGCGCGATTCGGAAACCGAAGTCGCGTGCGGTGCGTTTCGCGAGCTTCAGCAGCGCGCGGTCTTTCGACACGAGCCAATCGGCCTGCGCGGCGCGGGCGAGTTCGAGAAATTTCTGATCGTCGCGGTCCTTGCACTTCGGCAGCGGCGGCGCGTCGGCGTCGATGGGCGGCGGTTCGACGAGGCTCGCGAGCCGGGCGACCGTTGCGAGCGCGGCCGCCTTGTCGATCGCGCGCGACTGGAACTGCGGATAGTCGAGCACGTATTCGAGTTCGGTCAGGCAGCGGCCGTCGATCACGGCGGCCAGCGTGCCGTGCTCCAGCGCGGCACGGATCGGGCGCGTGGCGGGGTCGTCGAATACGAGAATGTCGATCCAGACGTTCGAGTCGAGCACGACGCGGTGTGCGGCATGCGGGGCGAGAGAGCGGGTCATTCGTTACAATCGGTGGTTTTCGTCTGACCGCAAGGCACGGCGTGCCAGCGAGCCTCTATGATAATCGTTCTCTCTCCCGCCAAATCCCTCGACTACGAGACGCCCGCGCATGTCGAGTCTTACACGAAGCCTGCATTCGTCGACGACGCGTCGGAGCTGATCGACGGCCTGCGCAAGCTGTCGCCGCAGGACATCGCCACGCTGATGGATATCTCCGATCCGCTCGCGCGCCTGAACTTCCAGCGCTACGCCGACTGGTCGCCGACCTTCACGCCGGCCAACGCGAAGCAGGCCGTGCTGGCGTTCAACGGCGACGTCTACGAGGGGTTCGACGCGAAATCGCTGTCGTCCACCGATCTCGACTATGCGCAGCAGCACGTGCGCGTGCTGTCGGGCCTGTACGGGCTGCTGCGCCCGCTCGATCTGCTGCAGCCGTATCGGCTCGAGATGGGCACGCGGTTCGCGAACGCGCGCGGCAAGGATCTGTATGCGTTCTGGGGCGACCGCATCACGCGGGCACTGAACGAGCAGCTCGAGACGCGCAGCGGTGCGGCGCGCGTGCTCGTCAACTGCGCGTCGACCGAATACTTCAAGTCGGTCAAGCCGAAGCTGCTGGCCGCACCGGTCATCACGCCGGTATTCGAGGACTGGAAGGGCGGACGCTACAAGATCATCAGCTTCCATGCGAAACGCGCGCGTGGCCTGATGGCGCGTTTCGTCGTCGAGAACCGTATTACCGACCCGAAGGCGCTGAAGGAATTCGCGACGGATGGTTATGCGTTCGATGCGGCTGCGTCGAACGATTCGACTTACGTATATCGCCGGCGCGTCGGCGAGTAACCCTGCCGGCGTTCACGAGACGGCCGGCGCTTATGAGGCCGGACAGGCGGTACACCGTCTGCTTCGGTCGCGAGCTTTGCATGGGACTGGTGTAAGCGCCAAAGCGCTAACTCCGGTCGACAAAGGAGAGATAGATGGCCCTTTCGATCACCAGTAATTTCGACGCAGGCGCAATCGACGTCGTGTCGTGCGACAGCCCCGACGCGATCCGGCTGCGCGTGCGCGGCGACAATCGTTCGGAGTTCGCGCAATGGTTTTACTACCGCTTGACGGGTGCGCGCGGCGAGCGATGCGTGATGACGTTCGAGAACGCAGCCGAATGCGCGTATCCGTCGGGCTGGCGCAACTACCACGCGGTGGCGAGCTACGACCGGGTCGACTGGTTCCGCGTGCCGACGACGTTCGACGGCAAGACGATGACCATCGACCATACGCCGGAGTTCGACAGCATCTACTACGCGTATTTCGAACCGTACTCGGAAGAGCGTCACGCGGCGTTTCTCGGTGCGGTCCAGCAGTTGCCGCAGGCGAGCGTCGTCGAGCTCGGCCGTACGGTCGAAGGCCGTCCGATGTCGCTGCTGACGCTCGGCACGCCGGAAACCGATGGTGCGCCGAAGAAGAAGGTGTGGATCATCGCGCGTCAGCATCCGGGCGAATCGATGGCCGAGTGGTTCGTCGAAGGCCTGGTCAAGCGGCTGGCCGGATGGGGCGACTGGGCTGGCGATCCGGTTGCGCGCAAGCTCTACGATCGCGCGACGTTCTACATCGTCCCGAACATGAACCCGGACGGCAGCGTGCACGGTAACCTGCGCACCAATGCGGCCGGCGCGAACCTGAACCGCGAGTGGATGGCACCCGATGCCGAGCGCAGCCCCGAAGTGCTGGCCGTGCGCGATGCGATCCACGCGATCGGTTGCGACATGTTCTTCGACATTCACGGCGACGAGGATCTGCCGTACGTGTTCGTCGCCGGCTCGGAGATGCTGCCGAGCTTTACCGAGCAGCAGGGCAAGGAGCAGGCTGCGTTCATCGACGCGTTCAAGGTCGCAAGCCCCGACTTCCAGACCGAGCATGGCTACGCGGCGAGCAAGTACAAGGAAGATGCGCTGAAGCTCGCGTCGAAGTACATCGGCCACCAGTTCGGCTGTCTGTCGTTGACGCTCGAAATGCCGTTCAAGGACAACGCGAACCTGCCCGACGAGCGCGTCGGCTGGAACGGCGAGCGCAGCGCGGCGCTCGGCGCGGCGATGCTCGCCGCGATCCTGGTGCACATCGACACGTTCGGTTAAGCACGGCCGTCGTCGCATGAAAAAAGCCGACGCATCTTGCGATGCGTCGGCTTTTTTGCTGCTGTCGTTGCCGCTCCGTCGTATCAGGACTTCTTCGCGGTTTTTTTCTTCACGGCTTTCTTCTGGCCACTTGATTTCTTCGTCGCGACGGCCTTCTTGCTGCCGGTGCGACCCGATGCCTTCGCCTTGGCCTTGCCGCGATGCGACTTGCCCTTGAACTTCTTCGTCGAAGACGACGAGCGCTCGACGCGTGGCTTCAGCGGCGGAACCGGGTCGTTCCAGCTGAACGCGAGCATTTGCTGGCCGACGTAGCCGCAACGGAATTTCAGCGGCGTCGGATCGCTGCCGTTGCTGTGGATGCCGAGCCCGTCGACGGTGACGATGTTGTCGACCTTCACGCGCTGCTTGCCCTGGTCGAACGAGTCGTTCCACGGCGTGATCGTCGCGTTGCCGCTGTCGAATGCGTTCGGCGCGAAGTCGACGCGGTCGAACGCCGTCGACGTGCTGGCGATGAAGCTGCCGTGCGCCGCACAATCGGCGGCGAGCGGATCGGCATGCATCTCGTTGACGAATTTGTTGATCAGTTCGGAGCGCTGGTCGAGCAGATCGGCGAATACCGGTGCGGGAAGCGCAAGCGACAGGCCCGCGATACAGGCTGCCAGCTTGCCGAGCGCCCGGAAAATCCGGAGCGAGGCAGGAGAGCTGTCCATCTGGTTATTGGTGAGGAGCGAAGGAGACATCGGGCACGTATAGATGCCCGATGAAGAACAGGAGTTCAATCTTAGCGTAAAAAAGTTGTGCAGCAGTAGGTGGCGTATTCGGCGCGCGCCGCGGAAGTACCGCCGGTACGCGTGTGCGCCGAGCCGATCAGGGGGATTTTCAGGCGCGCGGGCCGCCGAGGCGGTAGCGCCGGACGTCGAAGGTCGTGACCCACGCGGGGCGATAGACGGCGATGAGTGCCGTTGCCATGCCGGTGAACCATGCTTCGCCGAGCGCCAGCAGTGCGGTGTTCAGCAGATAGCCGGCCGGAATCACGACGGGCACGCCGTCGGCGAGTGCGAGCTGGACACCTGCCGCCGCGGCGGCGACCGCGACGATCGCGATGGCCGGCGACAGGAAGCCCTGCCCGGTGATGAACGAGGCGAGGTTATGCGGTAGCCAGGCGAGCGCGGCGCGTTGCAGCAACGCCGACACGCCGACAGGCAGCGCACCGTAGATCAGATAGGTCAGGCCGATGCCTTGCCACGGCGCGTCAAAGATGACCGCGGCAATCGCCGTGACGGCGCCCATCGCGACCAGCGCGAGTGTCCAGTCGAACAGCGTGACGAGCAGGGTGGCGCCAAGCAGATGCATGACGATGCCATCCTCGAGCCATGCGTTCGAGGCCCACAGGACCGTGATCGCGGTGACGAGCGCGAGCCACACGTGCTGAAGCGTGGCGTCTTGCAGACGTACGAACGGGCGATTCCAGATCGCGAGCGCGAGCAGGGCCACGGCGGCGATCCAGCCACCGATGCCAACCCAGAGCGGAAGCGGTGTGAAAAGAAAACCCATGCGTCCATATTACTCGTTGAGCATCAAAGGTGGGAATCTGCACATGCCCGATCGTCGCAATATCGAGACTGTTTGCCTAGCGTCCGCGCCGGAACCGTGGCCGCGGTTCGGCGGCGAGCGGCAGGTCCTGCGTGCCGGCATGGGCGGTAGGCAACGGGTACGGACGGTCATGCCGTTGTGTACGCAGCGGAACCGGGCCGTGTTCGCCGATGGCCGGTTTGCGGGTGCGGTTGCGGTTCGCCAGCAGCACCTCGAGATGGGGCGACAGCCAGCCGTTGTAGATCGCGACGGCGGCGGCGCGGTTTGCTGCGCCGAGCTGCTGGAAGATGCTCGCGAGGTGGATCTTCACGGTGCCTTCGCTGATGCCGAGCGTACGCGCGATCATCTTGTTCGTGCTGCCCATGTGGACGAACCGCATGATCTGCGCTTGCCGCGGCGACAGGAGGCCGCTCGGCGGGCGGCGGGGCAGCGAGCCGGCGAGCGTCTGGAAATGGGCATCCTGGCGTGCCGTCGTCGGGGTGGGCAGCAGGCTGAGGGCGATCGGCGGAATGTAGTGCCCGCCCAGCAGCACGATCTCGAGCGCACGTACGATCAGGTGCGGCCGCGTGGAATGCGGGATCACGCCCGCGACGCCGTAGTTGAAGAAGCGCTGGATGGCTTCGGGCGAGACTTCGTCGACCAGGACGGCGATCGGCGTCGGCGAGCACGCGTTGCCGAGTGCCTGGAGCTCGCTGAGCCGGCCCACGTCGAGCCAGTCGATCGCGACGAGGTCGAAACGCTGGGTGCGCAGTAGCCGGCGCGCCAGGAAACTGTCGGGCGCATCGTTGATGCTGGCGTGCCGGTCGATCTGCCGCAGCAGGGCCTTCAGTCCGTCACGCCGTTCGGCGTCTGAGTTAAGCACCAAGAACCGCATATTCAATCTCCGTAAGGTGAGTCATCGACTGCTATCGGGTATAAGCTGGTCCCGATAATGACAAAGACCTTACACGATGTCTGCTTGGCTGAAAGGCTTAGGAAAAGTTCGAAATTTTCGGCGACAGAGCATCGGACAAGAAAAAAAGCCGCTTCGGCAGGCACCGGAAGCGGCTTTTGGCGGGGCAGGCCGATGGGCCTGCGGGGACTGTCAGTGGAAGTGCGGCTGGGCGGGCGACGCGTCTTCCGGCATTTCCGCATGGACGATTTCGCCGAGCGGATCTGCGTAGAGCGGCACGCCGCAGTCGTCGCAGTATTCGGGTTCGAAACGGCCCGCGTGCCTGCGGACGTCGGTTACGCCGCATTCCTTCAGCAGGCTCACGATTTCTTCGAGCGGCCCTTCGATCGGCGCTTCGCCTTCGAGCGTCGCGCTGTCGGTCGATACGTCGCCGTTTTCACGGCCGTAGAGCGGCCACACGACACCGTAGATCACGTCGTTGCTGGCACGCCGCGTGAAGCCCACGCGATACTCATCGATACGACGCTCGCCGAAGCCGGCGACCACCGCCCGCAACTCTTGCGGCGCCGCACCAAGTGTGTCGAATAGATAACGAATGGCCGTTCGGACGGTGTGCGGACGCACACGTTCGTCCGCATCGCGACAGGCCGAGTAGTACGCGTCCGGAAGCAGGCATTCGAATTCGCATCCGGGCAGCGCGATCGACAGGTTCGGGCCGCCTTGTGCCGTCCACTGTTCAAGGCACTGGCCGCGCTCGATGCGGCTGCCGTTTTCTTCTTCCTGCCAGCGGAACAGCGGTGCGCCGGCCGGCGCGGCGACGACCGCCAGCAGGAAGCGCGGATCGGCCAGGATCGGCGAGGTTTCCGGCAGATCGCCGAAGCTCAGCTTCGGGGTGTGCTGACCGATTGCCGCATGGGCGAGTTGCTGCGCCAGCCGGTAGGTTTCCACGTGGTGCCGCGGCAACTGGTCGATGCTGTAGAGGAACGGGGCGAGCCCGACGAGCGTGCCGTTCGCCAGGACGTGCGCCTGCAGATGTGTTCGCAGCGCGTCGGCCACGTCGCCCTTGAGCGGACCGGACGGAATCATGTAACGCGTCCAGGCGAGAACCGGGACGGCGACCAGCAGCGCATCGTACGGTTGGCCGTCGTGCTCGATCACCATCGACTCGCTGTGCGTCTCGGCCATGTCGGCGAGCGCGCCGTAGGCGTCGGGATGATTCTGCTGGAGATGGTCGAGCGCGGCGTCGAGCGTGGTCTGATTGCCGTTGCGGACAATCTTGGCGAGCAGCGCATCGAGCTTCGCTTCCCAGAAGCGATCCTCGATGCGGCTGCCCGACGCGAAGAGCGCAAGCGACAGACCGACCAGTTTGTCGGCATCGGGGGGGAGGCGTTTGGCGATTCGCTGGCGCATATTAAAGACGTATATAGAAAGAGGCGAAGAACCTCACATTCTAGTCCGTTCTTTGCACCATAAGCGGTCTCGTGCCTCAGGCATGGCCGGACGGCCGAATTGCGGCGTTTGTGAAAAAGTTGCGTCAAACCCCTTGCGCGATTGCCGGGGGATGCGTAGAATCACGCCTCTTTCGCGCTAACGGAAACGCAGCGCGGAAGGAAGGGAAGCAGTGCTGTTGAGGTTCGGCGGTAGCGAGCCTCGGCGGTACGGAAGTTGAGCCCCGCAGTCGCAACGAAGTCGTTCAGAAAGTTGTTGACGAGCTGCGAAACACGGCTCATAATCTCGTTTCTCTGCTGCTGAAAACGCAGCGCTGCTGAGGGGTTCAAGATTCCTCGCAGAAATGCTCTTTAAAAATTAACAGCCGATAAGTGTGGGCGCTTGATGGC
>NZ_BBSK01000030.1:0-12936 GCF_001319805.1 Burkholderia sp. E168m22 | reverse complement strand
GGCGCCATAAAAGTATGTGGCGAAGCGCCCTCATAACCCGCCGTTACGCACGCCAGATCAAACCGCCTGCGCTCCTTCTGCCAAGCCTTCCCCGGAACGAAACCACGCGATTTGATACGATCGAACAGTCGTCGATGAGGGTATCGTCGACGTTCGCGTTCGAAACCAGGGCTTCATGAAGAGGGCGGGGAATGAATATCGGCGACGCGTCGCGCGAATCCGGCGTCAGTGCAAAAATGATCCGGTACTACGAACAGGTCGGTCTTCTTGCGCCCAGCAAACGGACCGATGCCGGCTACCGAATCTATGGGTCAGACGAAATCCATATCCTGCGGTTCATCCGTCAGGCGCGACGACTTGGCTTTCTCGTCGAAGACATTCGCAAGCTGCTGATGCTCTGGCAGGATCGCTCACGCGCCAGCGCTGAAGTGAAATCGATTGCTCTCGAGCACGTGGCCGAACTCGACAGACGTATCGCCGAATTGAGCGACATGCGCGACACGCTGGTCGATCTGGCCGCGCACTGTCATGGTGACGGTCGGCCCGAATGCCCGATTTTGGCGCGCTTGGCTGACCCTATCGGCGACCCAAATTAGTGCGCGCTCTCGCGCCTCAAAACAGGCTTCGACCCAACATCTATATAAATCAATGAGTTAGATGCGGTTCGCATGCCAACATTCCAAAATGGAATGGGTGCCATGCAAGGATTTCACTAGCATCTTGGTGCGGCGTCGCTATAATTCGGGATAACCCTATACGGGAAATCCCTGAATCTCGATTCACCAGGGGTCCCTCTTCCTTGGAGAACGTCATGATCGCCTACATCGTCGAAAAGCTGAGCAACTGGTTCGAATCCGCAGAACGTGAACGCCGTGAGGCTTACCTCGCCACGTCGTCGGACATCGTCCAGCTCGAGAGCCGCATCCGCTCGCTCGAAACCAACGGCTACTCGCTGTAATCGGAGTCACCGTCAGGTGCCGCGCGGCACCGAACGATAAGCAAGCCCCGTATTGACGGGGCTTTGTTTTTTTGTGCACCGGCTCTGGCGAAATCGTCGGTGCAGCGCTATGGTATGGACCTGCTTTTCATCCTGAAGGTCCCGATCATGCGTTTGTGTGTCGATGTGCGTCGCAGTGCCCGCGCGCGTCTCGTTCTGGGTGCGGTCGTGCTCGCCCATGGCCTCGCGGCCGGTGCCGCGACGTCGACCAAGCCGCTCGTTCTTGATACACAGCGCGGTATCCAGGACGGCAAGGGCGGGTTGGTATTGCAGACGGCGCCGTTGTCTTCCGAGCCGATCGTCGAGCCGGCAGGCATGCGGGCGCCAGCCGGGCAGGCGCCGAACACGTCGGTTCCGCTGTTCGTCGCGCCATATATCAATGTTCCCGCGTGGGGCGGGCAGCCGGCCAACCAGCCCAGGCTCGCGCCGAGACCGCAGCCGTAACGACCAGTCGCCCGATCAGTTGCCGCGGTGCTCGATTTGAAAGCGGGCGCCGCTATCCTGTCCCAGCTTCTCGACCAGATAGGGCAGGACCTCTTTCATGCTCTGGGCGAGCGTATACGGCGGATTCAGGATGAACATCCCGCTGCCGTAGAGACCCAGTCCGTCGGTCGGCGGATTCGACACCGTCAGCGTCAGGTGCAGCCAGTTGTTCGGCTGCAGACGCTTCAACTGCTCGGGAAAGCGCTGTGATTCCGTCCGCGTGACCTGCGGATACCAGATGGCATAGCAGCCGGTCGAGAAACGCTTCAGGCATTCCGTCACGCAGCTCGCCGTGCGCGCGTAATCCTTCTTGTCCTCGTAGGACGGATCGATCAGCACGAGTGCACGTCGCGGCGGCGGCGGCAGCAGCGCCTTGATACCTTCGAAGCCGTCGCCGGCGAAGATCATCGCGCGTCGCCCGGCATCGCGGAAATTGTGGCGCAGCACATCGATTTCCGTCGTATGCATTTCGAACAGGCGCATCCGGTCCTGCTCGCGCATCGACCGCCATGCGATGTACGGGGAGCCCGGGTAGAAATGCAGTTCGCCGTCGTCGTTCAGCGCGCGGACTTCGTCCACATAGTCGCCCAGTGCCTCCGGCAGGTTCTTTTCGTTCCACAGTCGGCCGATGCCGGTATCGAATTCCGACGTCTTCGCTGCATAACCGTCGCGCAGCGAGTACACGCCGGCGCCTGCGTGCGTATCGATGTACCAGTACGATTTGTCTTTCTTGTTCAGGTAGCGCAGCAGCTGGACGACGACGGCGTGCTTGAGCACGTCCGCGTGGTTGCCTGCGTGAAAACCGTGACGATAACTGAGCATGGCTGGCTGCCTGAAACGAAAGGTGAATCGATGAAAACGGTCGATCGTGCGCGGCCGTCAGGCCGGGCGCCGATGCGGCCGCGTATTGTACGCGAGTGGCCGTGAGTCGCCTTACTCGTATGCATCGCCGACCACCGCCTCGATGCGCTGCTTCACGTCCGGCGTCAGCTTCGCGGCAACCTCGAGCGCGCGCATGTTGTCGCCGATCTGGTCGACCCGCGATGCACCCGTGATGACCGAACTCACGCGCGGGTTCGCGAGCACCCACGCGATTGCCAACTGGCCGGTGCTGCAGCCGAATTCGGCCGCAATTTCGCCGAGCCGTTCGACGATGTCGTTGGCGGCCCGATCGGTCAGGCGTTCGCGCATCCAGTCGTAGCCTTGCAACTGCGCGCGGCTGCCGGCGGGTACGCCGTTGCGGTACTTGCCGGTGAGCAGGCCCGACGCCAACGGGCTCCAGGTCGTGAGCCCGAGACCGTAATCGTCGTAGAGCCGCGCATATTCCTGCTCGACCCGGGTGCGATGGAACAGGTTGTACTGTGGCTGTTCGACGACCGGCTTGTGGAGATGATGCCGCTCGGCAATCTCGCATGCCGCGCGGATTTCGTCGGCGCTCCATTCCGACGTGCCCCAGTACAGCGCCTTGCCGCGCACGATCATGTCGCTCATCGCCCAGACGGTTTCCTCGATCGGCGTATGCGGATCGGGGCGATGGCAATAGGCGAGGTCGACATAGTCGAGCTGTAGCCGGCGCAGCGAGCCGTCGATCGCGTTCAGCAGGTACTTCCGGTTCAGCGTGTGATACTGGTTCGGGGCTTCTGCGAGCCCCCAGAAGAACTTCGTGGACACGATATAACTGACGCGTGGCCAGTCGAGCGACTTGAGCGCATGGCCCATGATTTCCTCGGATTTGCCGCCGGCGTAGACCTCGGCGTTGTCGAAGAAATTGACGCCTGCATCACGTGCCGCGGCGAGGCATTCGCGCGCGACCCGCTGGTCGACCTGGTTGCCGTACGTCACCCACGAACCGAGTGAAAGCTCGCTGATCTGCAGGCCGGAGCGGCCTAGCCGTCGATAGTGCATGAGAATCTCCTGCTGAACGGAACCGACCTTAAGCTTAGACGTTTTGCGCACGAACGGCGGGGCCGATCGTGCACAATGACGGCTGGCACGCTGATGCGATTTCGCGATGAACGCGGATGCGGCGGGTGCGTGTTTCATCGATCCGATAACGGAAGGAGACGGACATGGCAGCAGATCTGAGCGGCAAGACCGCAGTCGTCACGGGCGCCGCGAGCGGCATCGGCAAGGAAATCGCGCTGGAGCTGGCCAAGGCCGGCGCGGCCGTCGCGATCGCCGACCTGAACCAGGACGGCGCGAACGCGGTCGCCGACGAGATCAACAAGGCAGGCGGCAAGGCGATCGGCGTCGCGATGGACGTGACCAATGAGGACGCCGTGAACAGCGGCATCGACAAGGTGGCCGAAGCGTTCGGCTCGGTCGACATCCTCGTGTCGAACGCCGGCATCCAGATCGTCAACCCGATCGAGAACTATTCATTCGCCGACTGGAAGAAGATGCAGGCGATCCACGTGGACGGCGCATTCCTGACGACGAAGGCCGCGCTCAAGCACATGTACAAGGACGATCGCGGCGGCGTCGTGATCTACATGGGTTCGGTGCACTCGCACGAAGCGTCGCCGCTGAAGTCGGCGTACGTGACGGCCAAGCATGGTCTGCTGGGCCTCGCCCGCGTGCTGGCGAAGGAAGGCGCGAAGCACAACGTGCGCTCGCACGTCGTGTGTCCGGGCTTCGTGCGCACGCCGCTGGTCGACAAGCAGATTCCGGAGCAGGCGAAGGAGCTCGGCATCAGCGAAGAGGAAGTGATCAAGAAGGTGATGCTCGGCAACACCGTCGACGGCGTGTTCACGACGGTGCAGGACGTCGCGCAGACGGTGCTGTTCCTGTCGGCGTTCCCGAGCGCCGCGCTCACGGGCCAGTCGGTGGTCGTCAGCCACGGCTGGTTCATGCAGTAACGCGGGTGCGGGCGGTGTCGCCGCCCACCGCGCTGGACTGGACGGCACAAAAAAACGCGCTCCGTGGAGCGCGTTTTTCATGTCGGCAGGGCGGGGCCGGTGACGGCTGCCGCCCGGCACGGCTTTACTTCAGGACCGCTGCGACCGCATTGGCGACCGCGTCCAGGTTGCGCGTGTTCAGCGCGGCGACGCAGATCCGGCCCGTGCCGACCGCATAGATGCCGAACTCGTCGCGCAGGCGATCGACTTGTGCCGAGGTCAGGCCCGAATACGAGAACATCCCGCGCTGCGCGTTGATGAAGCTGAAATCGCGATCGACGCCGCTTGCCTTCAGGCGCTCGACGAGACCATTGCGCATCGCGCGGATGCGATCGCGCATTTCGCCGAGTTCCTGCACCCACGAAGCGTGCAGTTCCGGCGATGCGAGCACGGCTGCGACCACCGCGCCGCCGTGGGTCGGCGGGTTCGAGTAGTTCGTGCGGATCACGCGCTTCAGTTGCGACAGCACGCGCGTGGCTTCTTCCTTGCTCGACGTGATGATCGACAGCGCACCGACGCGCTCGCCGTACAGCGAGAACGACTTCGAGAACGACGACGACACGAACGCGTTCAGGTCGGCCGCGGCAAACAGGCGCACGGCAGCGGCATCGGCTTCGATGTTCTCGCCGAAGCCCTGGTAGGCCATGTCGAGGAACGGCACGAGGTTGCGCGCCTTCACGACGTCGACGACCTGTTGCCATTGCGCTTCGGTGAGGTCCACGCCGGTCGGGTTGTGGCAGCACGCGTGCAGCACGACGACCGTGCCGGCCGCGTAGCCGTTCAGCGCCGACAGCATGCCCTCGAAGTTCACGCCGTTCGTGGCCGCATCGTAATACGGGTACGCGACGACTTCGAAGCCGGCCGCTTCGAACAGCGCGCGGTGGTTTTCCCAGCTGGGATCGCTGATCGCGACCTTCACGTTCGGATTCAGGGTGCGCAGGAAATCGGCGCCGATCTTCAGCGCGCCCGTGCCGCCCAGTGCCTGGGCCGTGACCACGCGGCCCGCCGCGATCAGCGGCGAGTCGTTGCCGAGCAGCAGCTTCTGCACGGCCGCATCGTAGGCGGCGATCCCGTCGATCGGCAGGTAGCCGCGCGGCAGGCCGGCCTCGACACGTGCCTTCTCCGCGTCGCGCACCGCGCGCAGCAGCGGAATCTTGCCGTCTTCGTTCGTGTACACACCGACGCCGAGGTTGACCTTGGTCGGACGCGCATCGGCGTTGAAGGCTTCGTTCAGGCCCAGGATCGGGTCGCGGGGAGCAAGCTGGACAGCGGAGAAGAGCGACATGATGATTCGGCAGTAGTGAAAAGAGGGTCAGGCTTTCAGCCGGCGGGGCGGGCGCAGTGGACCGCGCCCACGGCGCGACGCCGGGAAGCGCAGCAGCCTGACATTGTAGCGAATTCGTGGGGGCAGGGGCGGTGATTCCGTCGCGATTCGGGCGGCGAATCGCGATTCGGGGCGGCCGTCCCGCGTCAGGAGCCGACAGCAGTTCGCGCGGCCGCGAAGCGCTAGAATGCTTTCTTTGCCCTTGCTCCGGCCGCATTCCATGTCCGAACATCATGCCGAAGTCGGCGACGCGCTCGACGAATCCAAATTCGTCACTTTCGAAGGGTCGCCGTTCCAGCTTTACCAGCCCTATCCGCCCGCGGGCGACCAGCCGACCGCGATCGACACGCTCGTCGAAGGCGTCGGCGACGGCCTTGCCTTCCAGACGCTGCTCGGCGTAACCGGTTCGGGCAAGACCTTCACGATGGCCAACACGATCGCGCGGCTCGGCCGCCCGGCGATCGTGTTCGCGCCGAACAAGACGCTCGCGGCCCAGCTTTACGCGGAGTTTCGCGAGTTCTTCCCGCGCAACGCGGTCGAGTATTTCGTGTCGTACTACGACTACTACCAGCCTGAGGCCTACGTGCCGCAGCGTGACCTGTTCATCGAGAAGGATTCGTCGATCAACGAGCACATCGAGCAGATGCGGCTGTCGGCGACGAAGAGCCTGATGGAGCGTCGCGACGTGGTGATCGTCGCGACGGTGTCGGCGATCTACGGTATCGGCAATCCGTCCGAATACCACCAGATGATCCTGACGCTGCGCGCCGGCGACAAGCTCGGCCAGCGCGACGTGATCGCGCGATTGATCGCGATGCAATACACGCGCAACGAGCAGGATTTCCAGCGCGGCACGTTCCGCGTGCGCGGCGACACGATCGACATCTTTCCGGCCGAACACGCGGAAATGGCCGTGCGCGTCGAGCTGTTCGACGACGAAGTCGAGACGCTGCAGCTGTTCGACCCGCTGACCGGGCGCGTGCGGCAGAAGATTCCGCGCTTCACCGTGTACCCGTCGTCGCACTACGTGACGCCGCGCGACACCGTGATGCGCGCGGTCGAGACGATCAAGGACGAACTGCGCGAACGGCTCGAGTTCTTCCATCGCGACGGCAAGCTCGTCGAGGCGCAGCGCCTCGAGCAGCGCACGCGCTTCGATCTCGAAATGCTGCAGGAGCTCGGCTTTTGCAAGGGCATCGAGAACTATTCGCGGCATTTCTCGGGCGCGGCGCCCGGCGATCCGCCGCCGACACTCGTCGACTACCTGCCGCCCGACGCGCTGATGCTGCTCGACGAATCGCACGTGCTGATCGGCCAGCTGAACGGCATGTACAACGGCGACCGCGCGCGCAAGGAAAACCTCGTCAATTACGGGTTCCGCCTGCCGTCGGCGCTCGACAACCGGCCGCTGAAGTTCCCCGAGTTCGAGCGCAAGATGCGCCAGGTCGTGTTCGTGTCGGCCACGCCGGCCGACTACGAGAAGCGCGTGACGGGGCAGATCGCCGAGCAGGTCGTGCGGCCGACCGGCCTCGTCGATCCGGAAATCGAAGTGCGCCCGGCGAGCTCGCAGGTCGACGACGTGCTGACCGAGATCAACGCGCGCGTGAAGGCCGGCGAGCGCGTGCTGATCACCGTGCTGACGAAGCGCATGGCCGAACAGCTGACCGAATTCCTGGCCGATCATGGCGTCAAGGTGCGTTACCTGCACAGCGACATCGATACGGTCGAGCGCGTCGAGATCATCCGCGACCTGCGGCTCGGCACGTTCGACGTGCTGGTCGGGATCAACCTGCTGCGCGAGGGCCTCGACATTCCCGAAGTGTCGCTCGTCGCGATCCTCGACGCGGACAAGGAAGGCTTCCTGCGCGCCGAGCGCTCGCTGATCCAGACGATCGGCCGCGCCGCGCGGAACGTGAACGGCAAGGCGATCCTCTACGCGGACAACATGACCGAGTCGATGAAGCGCGCGATCGGCGAAACCGAGCGGCGCCGCGCGAAGCAGATCGCCTACAACGAAAAGATGGGCATTACGCCGCGCGGCGTCGTGAAGCGCATCAAGGACATCATCGACGGCGTCTACAACGCCGACGACGCGCGTGCGGAGCTGAAGGAGGCGCAACAGCGCGCGAAATTCGAGGACATGTCGGAAAAACAGCTCGCGAAGGAAATCAAGCGTCTCGAGAAGCAAATGGCCGACTACGCGAAGAACCTCGAATTCGAGAAGGCCGCCGCGACCCGCGACCAGCTTGCCGTGCTGCGCGAACGCGTGTTCGGCGCGAACGTCGGCGACCACATCAGCGGCGGTCGGTAACTCTTTCCAAGCGTCACCGAATCTTTTGGTAAAGCGCCTGTAAGCCTTGTCGGATCAGGGGTTTACGGCGCTCTCCGTTTGTTCCGAAACAGGTTCGGTGCTAAACTCCACATGTATTGAGAATAGTTCGCATTAACGTTCTTCGTCGCGTTAGTGTTTCCAGCGAGCGGCCCCGGCGGCGGCTCGCATGTCGTCAAGATAGTCAGACAAATAACAAGGAGTGTCCATGTTGGGTTCTTCGTTCATCCGCACGACGGTTGCGGTAGCGGCGGCGCTTGCCGCGATGTCGGCCTCGGCTGCCGAGTATCCGATCGGCAAGCAGCAGATCCAGGGCGGCATGGAAATCGGCGCGGTGTATCTGCAGCCGATCACGATGGACCCGGAAGGCATGATGCGTAAGGCGTCGGATTCCGACATTCACCTCGAGGCCGACATCCATGCGGTCAAGAACAACCCGACCGGTTTCGCGGAAGGCGACTGGATGCCGTACCTGCAGGTCACGTACAAGCTGACGAAGCAGGGCGACACGAAGTGGAAGGCCGAAGGCGACCTGATGGGCATGGTCGCGAGCGACGGCCCGCACTACGGCGACAACGTGAAGCTCGCCGGCCCGGGCAAGTATCACCTGACGATGGTCGTCAAGCCGCCGATGCAGTCGGGTCACATGGCGTTCGGTCGCCACGTCGACAAGGAAACGGGCGTGGGTCCGTGGTTCAAGCCCATCACGCTCGAGTACGACTTCCCGTTCGCCGGTATCGGCAAGAAGGGCGGTTACTGATCGGTGGCATCACGAACGGCGCGCTTCGGCGCGCCGTCGGCGTAGAGAACCCAGAATGAAAATTCCCCAGAAAATCGTTGCCGCGGCCGCTGCGCTGTGGCTTGCCGGCGCGGCGCATGCAGCCGATCTGCCGACGTTCAAGCTCGAGATGACGGATGGCAAGCTGAATCCTGCCCGCATCGAAGTGCCGGCTGGCCAGCGTTTCAAGATCGAGATCCGGAACACCGGCAAGGGCGCCGCCGAATTCGAGAGCGTGCAGTTGCGCAAGGAGAAGGTGCTCGCGCCGGGCGCCGATTCGTTCGTGGTCGTCGCCCCGCTGTCGCCGGGCGAATACAAGTTTTTCGACGATTTCCACCAGCAGGCACAGGGCGTGATCGTCGCGAAGTAACGCGTTTTATCTGCGCGCGGGCGCACCAGTCCCTTGCGCCGCGCGTCAGGAGGTATCGATGGGTCAGATCTTGTTCATCGTCTGGCGGGAGAGCGTCGAAGCGCTGCTCGTCGTCGGCATTCTCTATGCATGGCTGAAAAACGGCGACGACGACGCGCGCCGCGGCCTGCCTTTCCTCTGGGCCGGCGTCGGCGTCGGCCTGCTGATGGCCGTCGGCCTCGGCGCCGCGCTGGTCGGGTTCACCGAAGTGCTGTCCGGCGACGCGCAGGACTATTTCCAGACGGCGATGGTGCTGATCGCGTGCGTGCTGATCGTGCAGATGGTGCTGTGGATGCGCCGGCACGGCCGCACGCTCAAGCGCGACATGGAGCAGTCGCTGCAGCAAAGCACGCGCGATTCGAACTGGTGGGGCGTCGCCGTGCTGGTCGCGCTCGCGATCGCGCGCGAAGGCAGCGAGACGGTGATCTTCCTGTACGGCCTCGGTTTCGGCCAGTCGGGCCACGTCGACGGCAGCCAGATGCTCGCGGTCGTGATCGGCCTTGGCCTCGCATTCCTCACGTTCTATCTGCTGCAGCTCGGCGGCAAGGTCTTCTCGTGGCGGCATTTCTTCCGCGTCACCGAAGTGATGCTGCTGTTCCTCGGCGCGGGCCTGTTCCAGACCGGCGTCGACAAGCTGATCGACAAGGAAATCCTGCCGCTCGGCATCTCGCAGGTGTGGGATACGTCCGCGATCCTCGATGATTCGGGCACGTTCGGTTCGCTCGTCGCGACGCTGACCGGCTATCGCGCGCACCCGGCGCTGACCAACCTGGTGGCCTATGCGGTGTACTGGGCGGTCGTCTGGTTGTTGATGAAGCGCGCGAGCCGCCGTCCGGCCGTTGCAGCGGGTCGCGCGGCATGAGCGTTGTCGCCGCCGTCAAGCCGGGCTGGCTCGCGCAGGCCGGCCAGTGGATGCAGCGCCACGGTGCGCTGATCCGCGGTATCCAGTGGATCGTCGTCGCCGTCTACGCGTTCCTGATCATCGTGCCGGCCGTGTTGCCGCTGCCGGACGATTCCGCGCATCTGTGGAACAACCTCACGCTCATCGCGCAATTCGCGTTCTGGGGTATCTGGTGGCCGTTCGTGCTGCTGTCGATGGTGATGCTCGGCCGCGTGTGGTGCGGCGTGCTGTGCCCGGAGGGCGCGCTTACGGAATATGCGAGCAAGTTCGGCCGTGGCGGCCCGATTCCGCGCTGGATCCGGTGGGGCGGCTGGCCGTTCGTCGCGTTCGGCATCACGACGATCTACGGGCAGATGGTCAGTGTGTACCAGTACCCGCTCGCGGTGCTGTTCGTGCTCGGCGGCTCGACCGTCGGCGCGATCGTGATCGGCCTGTTGTACGGCCGCGAGAAACGCGTGTGGTGCAAGTACCTGTGCCCGGTCAACGGCGTGTTCGGGCTGCTCGCGCGACTCGCGCCGATGCGCTACAAGGTCGACGAGGATGCGTGGCGCCGTTCGTACAAGAACGGCGAGCACGGCCATCGCGTGATTCCGATCAACTGCGCGCCGCTCGTGCCGTTGCGCAACATGAAGGGCGCGGCGGACTGCCATATGTGCGGCCGCTGCAGCGGGCACCGCGACGCGATCTCGCTGTCGCTGCGCTCGCCGTCCGACGAAGTCGTGAACCTCGGTGCGGAGCGGGCCAACCCGTGGGACACCGCACTGATCCTGTACGGCCTGCTCGGCGTGGCGATCGGCGCGTTCCACTGGACCGTCAGCCCGTGGTTCGTGCAGATCAAGCAATGGCTCGCGGGCTGGCTGATCGACCACGACATCACGTGGCCGCTCGAGACCAATGCGCCGTGGTTCCTGCTCACGCACTATCCGGATCGCAACGACGTGTTTTCCTGGCTCGATGGCGGGCTGGTCGTCAGCTACATCGTCGGCACGGGACTCGTGTACGGCACGGCGCTGCTGGTGTTGCTGGCCGGCGCGACGCTGATGCTCGGCCGCTTCGATCGCGTGCGCCTGCATCACCTCGCCCAGGCGTTGATCCCGATCGCGGGGGCGGGCGTGTTCCTCGGATTGTCGGCCACGACGCTGTCGTTGCTGCGCGCCGAGCATGTGCCGCTCGGCTGGGCAACCGATGTGCGCATCGCGATTCTGGTCGGCGCCAACGTATGGAGTGCGTGGCTCGCGTGGAAGGTGACGGGGCGCTATGCGGCGTGGCCGCGCCGGCTCGCGGCGTTCGCATGGTTCGCCGTCGGGCTGGCGGTCGTCGACAGCGCATGGTGGTTGATGTTCTGGGGGTTCTGAAGCGGCTCGCATGCCGCTTCCTTCGGCTGTCGTGCATGACGCAGCCACATACATACAGGCGGCATGCTTCGCGCATTGGCTGCCCAAACAAAATCTATGGTCAGCCCGATTTTTGCAAGCGAGGCAGTGTTGACCTAAAGTGGACTTGCTCGAATCTATCCGGGGTCGTGGATGGAGTGATCCAGCCCCATGATGGGAGCCGCGCCGGGCAAACCTCAAAAAGCGTACAGCATTGAGATGCTGTTTTTGTTGTCAGGTTACTTGTCCGGCCGTTGAGTCGTTTATGCCTTCACTTATCTCGCGTCGCAAAACCAGGTGTGACTGCTGCAACTGAAGCCGTAAGCGACACGAAGCGTCAGACCGCGGGAACAGCCTCGGTGCTTCGGTAGTGTGTCCCTTTGGCGAGGATGGCCCACGCGATCCTCGCCAATTTATTGGCCAACGCGCAAGCCACTACGTTCGAATGTCGTCGCGCCAACAGGCCGCGAATCCAGACGCCCAATGCATCCGTGCGGTGCTCGATGCGCTGCATGATGGTCCGCGCACATTGCACCAGCAGCCGCCGCAATTCCTTGTCCCCGCGCTTGCTGATGCCGAGGAGCGTTGGTTTGCCGCCGGTGCTGTACTGCCGCGGCACCAGCCCGACCGACGCCGCAAACTGCCTTGCCGAACCATATTGGCGCGCATCGCCCAACTCCGACATCAACACGCTGGCGGTCATCGGGCCAATGCCGGGAATCTCGAGCAGCCGCTCGCTGCGTTCGTCCTCGTGTAGCTGGGTAAGCAACTCACGTTCGAGCTGATGGATCTGCTCGTCCAGATACTTGCAGTGCGCGTGCAGACGTTCGATCACGCTTACCAGCCGCGGCGGCAACGATTCTGCCTCCAGCACGGCGGGCAGTCGCCGGATCACCGCCATGCCGCGCGGCAAGCTGATGCCGAATTCCAACAGAAACGCATGAATTTGGTTGATCGTGCCGGTGCGCTCGCGCACCAGCCCCCCGCGCACGCGATGCAAGGCTGAAACGATCTGCTGAGCTTCGTTGTGCGGGCTCACGAAACGCATGCTCGGTCGTGAAGCAGCTTCGCAGATCGCCTGGGCATCCGCGAAATCGTTCTTGTTGCCTTGCCGGAACGGTTTGACGAACTGAGGGGAAATCAGCTTGGCCTCGTGGCCCAGCGCCTGAAGTCGGCGGGCGATCCAGTGCGCACCGGCGCAGGCCTCCATGACCACCGTACAACTCGGGAAATTGCCCAGCAGCGTGAACATCTGGCTACGCGTGAGCTTCTTACGGAACACCATCCTGCCTGACGCATCCTGCCCATGCAGGTGGAAGCAGTGCTTGCCGAGATCGACTCCGATCAGCGATACCGTGTCCATGATGGTCCTCCAGAAGGACAAAATCCTCACTCAGCGTAGTCCACTGAGTGAGGATCGGGCTGACCATCCTATTAAGCGACCC
>NZ_BBSK01000029.1:0-11843 GCF_001319805.1 Burkholderia sp. E168m22 | reverse complement strand
ACGTCCTTCGACGTGTCGCTTTTTTCTTCCTTGTGCGAGAACCAAAAAAGTGGCTTGGCTTGCTGCAACGGCTGCTTGAGTGTGTTTGCACGAAGGGGTCTAGATCTCGCGTGCAAGCCGTTACGCTGGCTACTGCCCAACACCTCTCAGGGAGGTGGTCCCCACAATACTCGGTCGTTACTTCGTCAGGATCAGTTTGCCGAGCCGCGTGGCCCGCAACTGGTAAGTCTCTCCGTTATGCGCGATGCTGATGTGGCTATGGCCTTGCAGCAGCGTATCGCTGTTGACGACCCGCGTGCCTGCATCGCGGTTGCCGGCGGGTTTCGCCGGCGTGGTGACCGCTGCCGTCTTCTGACGGCTGCTGGCTGCGGTGCTGGTGGTGCGGCGCAGGGTCAGCGTGGTCGGGCGCATGGTGTCGGTCATTCGGTTTGATCGGTGACTGTCGATACGATGGAATGAATTCTAAATGATAACTATTCCCATTTACAAAAACTCTTTATCGATCGATAAGTCTGGTCTGATAGTTTGAATCAAAGCGGCGGCCCGCAGGCCGCCGCCGGGTTCAGTGCAGCGGATCGGGGTCCTTGCGACCTTGCGCGTACTCGCGGATCAGGCGAACGGTGTCGATATCCGACGTGCGGTACGCCTCCTTGACGATCCCGTGCGTCTGTCGCGCTTCTTCGCTGTCGTCCGTGACCGTCAGCGTCGTGCGGTACTTGAAACGCAGGAACAGTTGGCGGTCGTCGCGCTCCTCGATCGTCATCGTCAGCGAGCCGCCGATCTCGCCATCGGCCGCGCGGATGTCGTAGCGGACCTGCTGGTTCGGCGTGAACGTCACGTGGTCGCGCACGGTCGCGTGGCCGTAATGGAGTTCGCGTTCGAGCGTCGTGTCCGTCCGTTCGTGGATGACGCAGCTGTCGAGGCCGATCACGAACAGTTGCGGCTGTTCGGCACGCAATACGAGGCCTTCCCAGAGCTGGTCGCGGGTGAGGCTCGGCACGCCCGGTTCGTCGGAGTTGATCTGGATCAGGTGTTCGAAGTTCAAGGGGCGGGTTCCTTCTGGTGGCGGCTGGCCACATGGTTCAAGAACTTATTGTGACGCAAAACCATCGGCTTCGCGGCCCCTGTGACCCCGATCCGATTTACGCTTCGATGCGACCCATGCGACCGGTCTGGTAGTCGACGACGGCCTGCCGGATCTCTTCTTCGGTATTCATCACGAACGGGCCGTAGCGGACGATCGGCTCGTTGAGCGGCACGCCGCCGATCAGCAGCAGGTCGAGCGACGTGTCGCCGGCAGCGAACGTGACGGTGTCGCCATCGTCTCCGTAGACGATCATGTGCCGTGCGTCGACCGCCTGCCTGTCAGGCCCGTAGAGGCCCGTTCCGTCGATCGGATAGGCAAACACGCGATAACCGGCCGGCACGGGCTGTGTGACCGTTGCACCCGGCTCCAGCGTGAAGTGCTGGTAGAGAATCGGTGTGTGCGTTTCGATCGCGGCCTGTACGCCGAATGCTTCGCCGGCGATGACGCGCACGCGCGCGCGGCCGTCCGGCGACGTCGCAGTCGGAATGCGGTCGGCCGGGATCTCCTGGTAGCGCGGTGCGATCATCTTGTCGCGGCGCGGCAGGTTGACCCACAGCTGGAAGCCGTGGGAACGCCCGCCTGCCTCGGCGAATGCCGGATCAGGCATCTCGCTGTGCACGACGCCGGCGCCGGCCGTCATCCACTGCACGTCGCCGGGGCCGAGCGTGCCGGCATGGCCGGACGAGTCGCGATGGCGGAAGCGCCCGTCGAGCGCGTACGTCACGGTCTCGAAGCCGCGATGCGGATGGTCGGGCGCGCCCACGGCTTCGCCGGGGGCGTAGTCGACGGGGCCCATTTCATCGAGCAGCAGGAACGGATCGAAGTCCATCAGCAGCCGCGTCGGGAACGGACGGTGAACCACGAAACCGCCGCCTTCGGTGGTGCGAAGCGCGGGGTAGGTACGATCAAGCGAGCGAGCGGTCGTCATGGGAAGCCCTCGAAATCATCGGAATAGCGTTATTTTTGAAACATAGCGCTATTATATTGGGCGTTTTCCCGTCCGATTTGCGGCCGTTCGCAATGGATTGTTCTGAAATTGGAACGATGAGATGAATATCGATGCACATAACCTGAACGACCTGATGTACTTCTCGCAGGTCGTCGAACATGGCGGCTTCTCGGCCGCCGAGCGCGTGCTGGGCATCTCGAAATCGCGTCTGTCGCGACGCCTGACCGAGCTCGAGGCGGCGCTCGGCGTGCGCCTGCTGCAGCGTTCGACGCGCAAGCTCGCGCTGACCGAGGCAGGGGAGTTGTTCTACCAGCATTGCCAGGCGATGCTCGCCGAAGCGCAGGCCGCGATGAACGCGGTGCAGCAGTTGCGCGCGTCGCCACGCGGCTCGGTGCGCGTCAGCGTGCCGGTGACGCTGTCGCAGACGATGCTGTCGCGCATCCTGCCCGAATTCCTGCGCCGCTATCCCGAGGTGAAGGTGCATGTCCGCGTGACGAATCGCGTGATCGACCTGTTCGAGGATTCGATCGACGTCGCGTTGCGCGTGCGCTCCGAGCCGCCGCAGAACGCCAACATCGTCGTGCGGCCGCTGTGGCGCACCGAGCAGATGCTGGTGGGCGCGCCGAGCCTGCTGAGCCAGAATGCGCCGCCGCTGGCGCCGGACGACCTGACCGGCTTCGAGACGCTCGATACGCCGAGCGTCGACGGCCGGCACGTATTCAACCTGATCGCGCCGGATGGAACGCGCCACGTGCACGAGCATGATCCGCGGCTCGTGACGGCCGACCTGATGACGATCCGCGAGGCCGTGCTCGATGGCCTCGGCATCGCCGCGCTGCCGGAGATGATGTACGGCAACGCGCTGCGCGCGGGGCAACTGTCGCCCGTGATGCCGGGCTGGACGCTGCCGGTGCCGCAGCTGTACGCGGTGTTCGTGTCGCGGCAGGGGATGCCGCCCGCGGTCCGTGCGTTCGTCGATTACCTGGTCGAGAAGCTCGACCATGGCGCGTACAAGGAGCCGGGTTGCCCCGAGCGCGCGAAGCAGGAAGCGGTGGCCGATGTTTCGGCGACCTGAACACGGCGTGCACGACGACGCAAATTTGTTTTGTCATTGAAGCGTCGTCTGCAATCGCAAGTTTCAATCGCCGGAACCTTGAATGCGTGCGCGGGCGGGCCTATATTGAAATCCCATTTCGTGAAGGAAGTTCTGAGCGAAATCAGGTGGCCGCATATATTGTGAGCCAGATAGGGCAGAACGCGCAGTCCGTGCAGACCACGGCAGAGTCGCATTTGCGTTGCTCGAGGCGTAACCGATACCGCCAAAGAGCCCGCCGCCCGAAGGCGCCCGCGTGCGCATGAAAAAAGGCCTTCATCTGGCGATGAAGGCCTTTTACTTTGTGCACGGCCGGTTAGGTGCGGCCGGCTAGGTGCGCAGTTGCGACTGCGAGACGTATGCGCGTTACTTCGCTTTTGCACCCGGCTCCGTCACGAAGCCGAGCTTCGTCAGCCCGCCTGCCTGCGCATCCGACATCACTTCCGCGACGTGCTCGTACGCAACCTTGCGATCCGCGCGCAGATGCAGCTCCGGCTGCGGCGTGCGTTTCGCGGCTTCCGCGATGCGCGCCTGCAACTGTTCGCGCGTGACCGTGTGGTCGTCCCACAGGATCGTGCCGTCGCCCTGGATCGCGACGTCGACGGTCTGCGGCTTTTCGTCGACGGGCTGGCTGCTGGCGTGCGGCAGGTCGATCTTCACCGCATGCTGCATCGCCGGGATCGTCACGAGAAAAATGATCAGGAGTACGAGCATGACGTCGACGAGCGGCGTCATGTTGATCTCGCTCATCACGGCATCGTCGTCATCGTCGCTGAAACCGGTGTTCATGGCCATGGTTCACCTCGTCTCAGCTGGCGGCGCGCGATGCGAGACGCAGACCGTCGCGCGTCGACGACGACGCGAGGCTCGCACCCGTCACGAAGTACGCGTGCAGACCGTGCGCGAAGCGGCGGAGCTTGCTGACGACGCCCTTGTTCGCGCGGGTCAGCGCGTTGTAGCCGAGCACCGCGGGAATCGCGACGAACAGGCCGAAGGCCGTCATGATCAGCGATTCGCCGACCGGGCCCGCGACCTGGTCGATCGACGTCTGGCCGGTGGCACCGATCGCGAGCAGCGCGTGGTAGATGCCCCAGACCGTGCCGAACAGGCCGACGAACGGCGCCGTGCTGCCGACCGATGCGAGGATCGCGAGGCCGCTCTGCATACGCGAGATGCCTTCGTCCATCGTGTCCTTCAGGCAGCGCGTGACCCAGTCCGACACGTCCATGCGGTCGTGCAGGTGCGGTTGCGTCTGATGGTGGTGGTCGGCGGCTTCCTTGCCCGACAGCGCGAGCGCGAGGAACGGATTGTCGTTCGGCGTCGATGCGGCGAGGCCGAGCTTCTTGATGCCGTCGTCGAAATTGTCGGAATGCCAGAATGCCTGTTCGGCGTTCTTCGTGAGGCGGTTCAGGCGAATCACGTTCCAGCCCTTGATGACGATCACGATCCACGACAGGACCGACATCACGAGCAGCGTGATCGCAATGGCGCGCGTGACGAAATCACCTTGCGCCCAGACGTGCGCGATACCGTAGCTTTGCATTTTTGTTTCCTTTGAATCTTCCGGATGAGGCAGGTTAGTCGGTGAGCCCGAAGCTGTAGGGCTGTGTGCGGGCGGCGCGGATCGCCTGGCCGTTCTCGACGTACGGACGGCAGGTGGTCGAGCGCATCGCGTCGAGTGCGGCATCGTCGAGGCGCGGATAGCCGCTGCTCTTCTGCAGATCGATGCTTTCGATCTTGCCGGTCACGCCGACGACGAAGTGAACATAGGCGGTACCCGATTCGCCGCGGCGGCGCGACATCGACGGATAGTCGGGCTTCACGAAGTTGCATTGGAGCGTCGGCACGTTCTTCGGCGCGCTGACCTGCATCGTTTCGCGCGCCGGGCCCGGCGTGGCGGCCGGTGCCGCGGGAGCGGGCGCGGCGGGAGCAGGCGTTGGGTCGGCGGCAGGCGCGGGTGTGGGCGACGGGGCCGGCGAGGGCGCAACCGGCTGCGGGGTCGGCTTCGCCGCCTTCTGCACCGGCTTCGGCTCGACCTTGGGCTTCACGCGAGGCACGGGCTTCGGCGGCGCGGGCTGCGGGATCGACTCGGCCGCGACCTGCTGCGCGATCGGCGCCGGCGTGATGAGCTGTGCGGTGATCGTCTGGACCTCGACCGATTTCGGCGGCGGCGCGTTGCGATGGAGCCACGCGGCCGTCAGCATGATCGCGTGTGCGGCAAGCACACCGACCGCGACGACGATCACTCGGGGATTCATACGTGGTGCAGCCGGCATGGCGCCGGCAGGAGCGAGATGCGAAGCCTGCATGTTAGCTTGAAAGAACGACGTCGCACCCGGGGCGCGGCGGGTGAATCGGCATCACTTGCGGAAGATCAGCAGCGAGATGCAAACGGTGGTTACGAATCCGATCAGCAATTCCATCACAGGCTCCTTGACAGGTAAGCCGTTGGCTCGCGCGGACGGTGGCTTGCTGACGGTCAAAACAAAAAATGCGGCCTGGGCCGCATGCGCACGCTCGGCGCCGCTCAGGCCGCCTTGCGGTCGTAGAACGTGACCGGGATCGGATGAGCATGATGCTCGACACCGCACCGGCTCGCGCAGACGCCTTGTTCGGCCATGAGGTCGCGTACGGACTCCTCGCACTTGCCGCAGCACGTGGCCACGCCGAGCTCGAACTGGAGTTCATCGAAAGAGTTCACGCCCTCGGCGAGGGACGCGCGAATCTTGCGATCGGAAACAGACTTGCACACGCAGACGATCATGATGAGTTGCGATAGCTAACGTTAATGCGAATTATTATCATTAATTTTGCGGACGTTGACAAGCCTGGGTCGGGCTTTTTTTAAGGTCATCAGACCCTTGAAACGGCGGGAGCGGGGAAGCTGGGGTGGGGAGCCGGCGCGCCGGCCCGTGTCAGGCAGTCGCGCAGGCGCGCGCGTTCGGCGAGGAAATGGTGACGGATTCGACCGGGGCGTCGAGGCCGAGCAGCGTGGACGCGAGCGCGTGCAGTTGCAGGCCGTCGCTCGTCGAGCAGAAGCGCGGCGGCGCGGCATGCGTGCCGGCCGGCGCGCGCAGCCCGCGTTCGTCGAGCACCCGCGCGAGCTGGCGGGCGATGGCATCGCTCGTGTCGACGATCGTCAGGCGCTCGCCAACAAGGTCACGAATCGTTTCTGTGAAGAACGGGTAATGCGTGCAGCCGAGTACCAGCGTATCGGCACCGTCGTCGAGCATCGGCTGGATGTAACGTTCGAGCAACGCGCGCAACGCGGGCGAGTTCGTGTCGCCGCGTTCGATCGCTTCGACGAGCCCGTGGCCGGGTTGGCAGATGAAGCGGCGGCCGGCGCCGTAGCGGTCGAGCAGCGCCTGGAAGCGCGGGCTGTTCAACGTCGATTGCGTGGCGAGGACGCCCGCGACGCCGGTCGCGGACAGTGCGGCGGCCGGCTTGATGCCCGGCTCGACGCCGACGAGCGGGATCGACAGGCGTTCGCGGATGGCCGCGATCGCCCGTGCCGTTGCCGTGTTGCACGCGATGACGAGCGCTTTCGCGCCTTCGCGGGCGAGCCACTCGCCGATGGCCAGCGTGCGTTCCGTGATGAAGGCCTCGTCGCGTGGGCCATATGGCGCGTGGTGCGAGTCGGCGACGTAGACGAACGATTCGTCCGGCAGGTGCGCGCGTGCGGCGCGCAGCACCGACAGGCCGCCGAGCCCCGAGTCGAAGATGCCGACAGGGGCGGCGGCGCGCGGCGCGGTAGCGTGGGACGGGTTCGTCATCGTCAGGCGGGCGGCGGGCTGGCGGGCAGGGCGATTACTCGGCCGAACCCATCATCGTCTGCTGATAGTTCTGCAGACCGACCTTGCCGATCAGGTCGATCTGCGTTTCGAGCCAGTCGATGTGCTCTTCGGTGTCGTCGAGGATCTTCTCGAAGATCTCGCGCGACACGTAGTCGCGCACCGATTCGCAGTAGGCGATCGCTTCCTTGCAGGTGGACTGCGAGATCTGCTCGAGCTTCAGGTCGCACTTCAGGATCTCTTCGGTTTCCTCGCCGACGAGCAGCTTGTGCAGGTCCTGCAGGTTCGGCAGGCCGTCGAGCATGAACACGCGCTCGATCAGCCAGTCGGCGTGCTTCATTTCGCCGATCGACTCGTCGTATTCGTGCTTGCCGAGCTTGTCGAGGCCCCAGTGCTTGTACATGCGCGCATGCAGGAAGTACTGGTTGATCGCCGTGAGTTCATTCTTCAGTTGGGCGTTCAGATATTCGATGACTTTCTTGTCGCCTTGCATGGCTGTTCCTTGTTCAGTGGGGCTTCAGAAACCGAACGATAATCGCTCGAACGAGAAAAGCCAAGCCTCGAAGCCTTGTCGGGCCTGCCTTTTGCGTGTAATGAGAATCAGCCTTGAATAACCGGCCGCGCACAATAATGAGAATGAGAAGTAAAAAGGCCGGACTCCTGTCCGGCCTTTCGTTCGATCGCGTTTAAGCGGTGGCGACCGGGATCTTGCCGATCTTCGCCTGCCATTCCTTCGGACCCGTCTGGTGCACCGACGTGCCCGACGAATCGACGGCGACCGTCACCGGCATGTCCTGCACGTCGAACTCGTAGATCGCTTCCATGCCGAGGTCTTCGAACGCGAGCACCTTCGCGCCGCGGATCGCCTTCGATACGAGGTAGGCCGCGCCGCCGACCGCCATCAGGTAGGCCGCCTTGTGCTTCTTGATCGCGTCGATCGCGACTGGGCCGCGTTCGGCCTTGCCGACCATCGAGATCAGACCCGTCTGAGCGAGCATCGTCTCGGTGAACTTGTCCATGCGCGTGGCCGTCGTCGGGCCGGCCGGGCCGACCACTTCGTCGCGCACCGGATCGACCGGGCCGACGTAGTAGATCACGCGGTTCGTGAAATCGACCGGCAGCTTCTCGCCCTTCGCGAGCATGTCGGCGATGCGCTTGTGCGCGGCGTCGCGGCCGGTGAGCATCTTGCCCGACAGCAGCAGCGTCTGGCCCGGCGTCCAGCTTGCGACTTCTTCCGGCGTCAGCGTGTTCAGGTCCACGCGCTTGCTGGTTTCCGTGTTCGGTTCCCACTGCACCTTCGGCCAGGCGTCGAGCGACGGCGCTTCCAGCTTGGCCGGGCCCGACCCGTCGAGCACGAAGTGCGCGTGGCGCGTGGCCGCGCAGTTCGGGATCAGCGCGACCGGCTTCGACGCCGCGTGCGTCGGCGCCGCCATGATCTTCACGTCCAGCACGGTCGCGAGGCCGCCGAGGCCCTGCGCGCCGATGCCGAGCGCGTTGACCTTCTCGTGCAGTTCCACGCGCAGTTCCTCGACCCAGTCCTTCGGGCCGCGCGCGATGATTTCCTGGATGTCGATCGGCTCCATCAGCGATTCCTTCGCCATCAGCATCGCCTTCTCGGCGGTGCCGCCGATGCCGATCCCGAGCATGCCCGGCGGGCACCAGCCGGCGCCCATCGTCGGGACCGTCTTCAGCACCCAGTCGACGATCGAATCGGACGGGTTCAGCATCACGAACTTCGACTTGTTCTCCGAGCCGCCGCCCTTCGCCGCGACCTGCACGTCGACCTTGTCGCCCGGCACGATCTCGTAGTGGATCACGGCCGGCGTGTTGTCCTTCGTGTTCTTGCGGGCGCCTTCCGGCGGATTGACGATCGACGCGCGCAGCACGTTGTCCGGGTGCGTGTAACCGCGGCGCACGCCTTCGTTGATCATGTCGGTGAGGCCCATCGTCGCGCCGTCCCAGCGCACGTCCATGCCGACCTTCACGAAGATCGTCACGATGCCGGTGTCCTGGCAGATCGGGCGCTTGCCTTCCGCGCACATGCGGCTGTTCGTGAGGATCTGCGCGATCGCGTCCTTCGCCGCCGGGCTCTCTTCCAGCTCGTACGCGCGGCCAAGGGCCTGGATGTAGTCGAGCGGGTGGTAGTAGCTGATGTACTGCAGCGAATCCGCGATGCTCTGGATCAGGTCTTCCTGTTTGATGACGGTCATGGCTGAGACTCTGTGGGGACAGTGGGGAAGGGTTTGCCGACGGTTCAGGCCGCCGGTCGGGACGCCGCGGGCGCGTGCGCCTCGTGGAAATGGGCCGGGTGCGTGTGCGTCGTCAGGCGATCGACCCACGCCATCACGAGCGCCGACACGAGGAACGACACGTGGATGATTACCTGCCACATGATCGCGTGCGTCGTGTGCTGGTCGGGGTTGATGAAGGTCTTCAGCAGGTGGATCGACGAAATGCTGATCAGCGCCATCGACAGCTTGACCTTCAGCACGCCCGCGTTCACGTGGTCGAGCCACTCGGGCTCGTCGGGGTGGCCCTCGATGCCGAGCCGCGACACGAACGTTTCATACCCGCCGACGATCACCATGATCAGCAGGTTCGAGATCATCACCACGTCGATCAGGCCGAGCACCGCGAGCATCACGCTGATTTCGTCGAGGCCGGTCGCATGCGACAGCAGGTGCCAGACTTCCTTCAGGAACAGGAACACGTAGACGCCCTGCGCGACGATCAGGCCGAGGTAAAGCGGGACCTGGAGCCAGCGGCTCATGAAAATCAGCGCGGGAAGGGGGCGAAGCGGGCGGCGGCCGGGATGGCCGGACGAATGCGGGGCGGACATGTCGGGGTACGGGCGCGGTGCGCAGGTATCGGGGGTAATCTTGAAAAGGCGCGCTATTGTAACGCGTCGGCCGGCGCCGCTGCAGCGACGCGCCGGCACTGCCGGGGACGGATCAGGAAGCGGCCGCCGGCACGCGTTTCACGCGCAGGCTCGCGAGCACGATGCCGGTGACGACACACGCGAGCGCGATGCCGTGCGCGAGCGTCGGGCGCTCGCCGAGGAACGCGATGCCGTACGCGGCCGCGGCGATCGGCAGTACCGCGCTGAACACGCCGGCGAGGCTGCCTGGTACGTGCCGGATGCCCTTCATCCACAGCCAGAACGAGAAGATGCTGGCCGACAGCCCGTACCAGACGACGAGCGCCCAGGTGCCGGCCGGCACGCTCGTGTAATCGAAGCGCCACAGCGCGGTTGCGCCGAGCGGCAGCATCAGGAACAGGCCGAACAGGTGGGTGTACGCGCAGATGTCGATCGGCGCGAGCGTTTGCGTGAGCCGGCGCGACAGGATCACGTAGATCGATTCGCAGCACACCGCGCCGAGGATCAGCAGGTTGCCCGCCAGCGAGCCGGACGCGTCACCCTGCGCGCCGTGGTCGGCCGCGCCGCCGTTGGCGAGGTTGATCGTCACGACGCCGACGATCGCGAGCGCGATCGACACGAGTGCACGGCCGTTCGGTTTTTCACGCAGGATCAGCCACGCGAACAGCGCGACGATCGCCGGGATCGTGCTCGTGATGACGCCCGCGGCCACCGCGCTCGTGCGCTGCACGCCGTTGAGCATCAGCAGCGTGAACATGAAGGTGCCGAAGAACGCCTGCAGGAACAGGTTCAGCCATTCGCCGCGCTTGACCGCGCGCATCTTCACGGGGCTGAACAGCGGCCACAGCACGGCGATCGCGATCACGAAGCGCAGCGTGGCGAGGATGGCGACGGGAACGAATACAACGATGGATTTACCGATACCGACATTGCTGCCGACGAACAGCATCGACAGGATGAGGAAGAGGGCGTAGCGATTCAAGCTGGAGTCCGGAAGGCGAGTTCAGTTAGGATTGTAGGGTCGCGGTTGTAACAGCGTAAAGCCGCCCTCGATGCGCGCCGCCCGGCGCACGACACGGCCATGCCGCGTAAGTGACGGGTAAGTTGGAGCGCTTATCGTGGAAACTGCCGGGCTGCGAGTCACGTTCGCGTGATGTGGTGCGGTGCAGCATCGTGCGCAGGCCTTCGCGGTCGCGTGCAGGTGGTGGGAGACAGCGGCGCGCAGGCGCCGGCCAGGACGACGCGCGGCGCGCACGATCGCGCCGCCATGCAGAGGATTCATGTTCACCAAGGGGTAGTCGATGTCTGCGATTGAATCGGTTCTTCACGAAACCCGTCAGTTCGCGCCGCCCGCGGCGCTCGAGAAGACGGCGACCATTTCCGGCATGCCGGCCTACCGCGCGCTCGTCGCCGAGGCCGAGCAGGATTACGAAGGCTTCTGGGCGCGTCTCGCGCGCGAAGGCCTCACGTGGCACAAGCCGTTCACCAAGGTGCTCGACGAGCGCAACGCGCCGTTCTACACATGGTTCGACGACGGCGAGCTGAACGCGTCGTACAACTGCCTCGACCGCCACGTCGAAGCCGGCAACGGCGAGCGCGTCGCGGTGATCTTCGAGGCCGACGACGGCACCGTCACCCGCGTCACCTATGCGGACCTGCTCGCGCGCGTGTCGCGCTTCGCCAATGCGCTGAAGAAACGCGGGATCGGCAAGGGTGACCGCGTCGTCATCTACATTCCGATGTCGATCGAAGGCATCGTCGCGATGCAGGCCTGCGCGCGCATCGGCGCGACGCACTCGGTCGTGTTCGGCGGCTTCTCCGCGAAATCGCTGAACGAGCGGCTTGTCGACGTCGGCGCGGTCGCGCTGATCACCGCCGACGAACAGGCGCGTGGCGGCAAGACGCTGCCGCTCAAGAGCATCGCCGACGAGGCGATCGCGCTGGGCGGCTGCGAAGCGGTGAAGAGCGTGATCGTCTATCGACGCACCGGCGGCCAGATCGACTGGCATGCGGAGCGCGACCTGTGGATGCACGAGTTGGTGGAT
>NZ_BBSK01000028.1:0-72145 GCF_001319805.1 Burkholderia sp. E168m22 | reverse complement strand
GGCGATGATCCGCACGATCTGGGGCGACCCGGAGCGCTTCAAGAAGAGTTACTACCCGGAAGAACTCGGCGGCACGCTCTATCTGGCCGGCGACGGCACCGTGCGCGACAAGGAGACCGGCTACTTCACGATCATGGGCCGGATCGACGACGTGCTGAACGTGTCGGGCCACCGGCTGGGCACGATGGAGATCGAGTCGGCGCTGGTGTCGCATGAGCTGGTGGCCGAGGCGGCGGTGGTCGGCCGTCCGGACGACACGACCGGTGAAGCGGTGGTCGCATTCGTCGTGCTGAAGCGCTCGCGCCCGGAAGGCGACGAAGCGGCGGCGCTCGCGAAGACGCTGCGCGACTGGGTGGGCAAGCAGATCGGGCCGATCGCGAAGCCGAAGGACATCCGCTTCGGCGACAACCTGCCGAAGACGCGCTCGGGCAAGATCATGCGGCGCCTGCTGCGCTCGCTCGCGAAGGGCGAGGCGATCACGCAGGATACGTCCACGCTCGAGAATCCGGCCATCCTCGAGCAGCTCACCGAAGTGCGCTGAGCGCCTGCCGGTTGCGCATCTCGCGCACGAGCCCCTGCGCGGCAATCCCGATTGCCCGCGCGGGGGCTTTTTGCTACATAACGGCATGACCGTTCCGACCCGTTCGGCGCCTGCCGCGCCACCCCCCGTTCCCGAACCGCTCGCGCGTGCGCATGCGCGCTACTGGCGCTTCAACGTCGCGCTGATCGCGGTGCTGATGGTGACCGGCTTCGCGGTGTCGTTCATCGTGCCGTTCTTCGGGCCCGCGCTCGCCGGCGTTCGCTTCGCCGGCTTCAGCCTGCCGTTCTATGTCGGCGCGCAGGGCGCGATTCTCGTGTACCTCGTGCTGATCGTCGCCTACATCGGGTTGATGCAACGCGCGGACCGCACGCTGCGCCGCGCGTACGACGAGCATGCGGCGCGCGCCGGCCATGCGAACGGCGGGCGCTGATTCATGCTGACGCATCGACTGATACGCGCATACGCGCTCTACACGCTCGGGTTTCTCGGCTTCGTGCTGCTGATGTGGCGGATCGAGCGCGCGACGGGCTCGGGCGTCTGGATCGGCTACGTGTTCCTGTTCGTGCCGATCGCCGTGTATGCGGTGATCGGCTTGTTGTCGCGCACGTCCGATCTCGTCGAGTACTACGTGGCCGGGCGGCGCGTGCCATCCGCGTTCAACGGGATGGCGACGGCGGCCGACTGGCTGTCGGCCGCGTCGTTCATCGGCCTGGCCGGCTCGCTCTACGCGACCGGCTACGACGCGCTCGCGTACGTGATGGGCTGGACGGGCGGGTTCTGCCTCGTCGCGTTCCTGCTTGCGCCGTATGTGCGCAAGCTCGCGCGTTACACGATTCCCGACTTTCTCGGCACGCGCTTCTCGAGCACGGCCGTGCGTGCGCTCGCGGCCGGCGCGGCGATCCTGTGTTCGTTCGTGTACCTGGTCGCGCAGATCCAGGGGATCGGCCTGATCGCGACGCGCTTCATCGGCGTCGATTTCGCGATCGGCATCTTCTGCGGGCTCGCGGGCATTCTCGTGTGCTCGTTTCTCGGCGGGATGCGCGCGGTTACGTGGACGCAGGTCGCGCAGTACATCATCCTGATCAGCGCGATCCTGATTCCGGTGTCGCTGATCGCGATGAAGAACGGGCTCGGCCCCGTGCCGCAGTTCAATTACGGCAAGCTGATGGAGCGCGTCGCGGCGCGCGAGGCGCAGGTGCGCGACGCGCACGACGAGCAGCAGGTGCGCGATGCGTATCGCCGGCAGGCCGCGGCTATTCAGACGCGGCTCGACCGGCTGCCGGCGTCCTATGCGGATGCGCGTCGACATCTCGTCGACCAGCTTGCCGACCTGCGCCGTCACAACGGGCCGCTGCGCGAGATCAGCCAGCGCGAGCGCGAACTGGCCGATTTCCCGCGCGATCCGGCAGCGGCGCGCGTGGCGTGGACGCAGGCGCGCGACGACCTGCTCGCGCGGGCCGAGCCGCCCGTGCCGATGCACGAGCCGTTTCCGGCCGCGAGCGAAGACGAACGCAAGCCGCGCGAGCGGAATTTCCTCGCGCTGCTGCTGTGCCTGTCGCTCGGCACCGCGAGCCTGCCGCACATCCTGACGCGCTACAACACGACCACGTCGGTCGCGTCGGCACGGCGCTCGGTCGGCTGGACGCTGTTCTTCATCGCGCTGTTCTACCTGAGCGTGCCGGTGCTCGCGGTGCTGATCAAGTACGAGATCCTCGCGAATCTCGTCGGGCGGCCGTTCGCCGAATTGCCGGCGTGGGTCACGCAATGGCATCACTTCGAACCCGACCTGATCAGCGTCGTCGAGGTGATTCGCGACGGCATCGTGCACTGGTCGGAAATCCAGATGCAGCCGGACATGGTCGTGCTGGCCGCGCCGGAGATCGCGGGGCTGCCGTACGTGGTGTCGGGGCTGATCGCGGCCGGTGCGCTGGCTGCGGCGCTGTCGACCGCGGACGGGTTGCTGCTGACGATCGCGAATGCGCTGTCGCACGACGTCTATTACTGCATGGTCGCGCCCGATGCGTCGAGCCAGCGGCGCGTGACGATCTCGAAGGTGCTGCTGCTGGGGGTGGCGCTGTTCGCGTCGTATGTCGCGTCGCTCAATACCGGGAAGATCCTGTTCCTCGTCGGCGCCGCGTTTTCGCTGGCGGCGTCGAGCTTCTTTCCGGTGCTGGTGCTGGGGGTGTTCTGGAAGCGCACGACGACGCGTGGCGCGATTGCCGGGATGGTGACGGGGTTGGCGGTGTGTGTGTACTACATCGTGTCGACTTATCCGTTCTTCACGCAGTTGACCGGGTTCGCCGGACGTACGTGGTTCGGGATCGAGTCGATCAGCTCAGGCGTGTTCGGCGTGCCGGCGGGGTTCGCGGTGGCGATCGTGGTGAGTCTGTGTGATAAGCGGCCGGATGAGTATACGCGGGCGTTGGTGGATTACATTCGGCATCCGTGAGGGGGCGAATGTCGTATCGTATGACGCGGATTAGAGCGCGGAAGTCCCGAGTTCGGCACCTTTGGTCGTTTGCATGCGACCGACATCGCAGCTTCCGTCCGTCACGTCGTTTGCATTGGGGATCGCGACGCACACATAGGCACGAATGCCGTGCGGCAACGCCACGTGTCGAAACTCGCCCACCTTGATCGTCGCGACCCGGTCAACGGCAAACTGATCGGTGATCGGCGTCGCGCCCGACGGGACCGACAGGGTCACTTCCGACGTCGCCTGGCTGGTTTGCGATTTCAGCGTCTGACTGCCGGCGATATCCATGGTCACCATGAAGCGTATGGTCGCGTGCCCTTCGGAAACGCGCTGGACGGTTACCGCGATCGTCGGCTTTGCGATGCCTGCCGTGCATTTTCCGGCAACACATTCGCGAACGGACAGGAGCGTGTGGAACGTCGGCGCGGGCTGACCGACGACTGACAGGTCGGTTGCGGCCCCGCCATCGCGTAGTGTTTTCTGCGGTGACGGAGTCGATGTGACGGCAACGGTGGTACTGATCGTCGGGTGCGACGGTGCTGTCGCGCAGGCCGCCAGCATGGCCGACGCGCCGGCCGTCATGATGAACCGCAGGCTGAATCGCATGGACGTGACTCGCGGAGCCGAAACCTCCTATATCGTCGGATCAATGCCGATCTTTAGCGTGCGGCGCTCGGCATCCATCGCGCTTCGCACGCTCGGCGATCAGTTCGGAGCGATCCGGTCGATCGGCAGGTCGATGCCGCTCAGTTTCCACGACCAGAGACCATCACGCTTGAATACCAGCGTCACCTGGTCGTCCGTTCCTTTTCGCGCAGTTGCGGTGACGGTCGACCAGTTCTTGTAGCGTACCGAATAGTCGACTTTCGGCGTCGAGTTGGCTTGATCCGGCGTCGCGCCGACATCGGAACCTGCGTGAGTCGCTTCCGTCGGGGCGGCGGAGGATGCGGGGGCCGCCGGGACATCGGCAGGGTGCGCGGGTTTGGCCGTTCCCTGAGCCATCATGGTCATGACGCCCGCCGGCGTCACCATCGTGTCGATGAGCTGATTCGCGAAACCCATCGCCACCATCATTCCCAGACCGGCGAATGAATTGCCTTTCATGTCGGGCGAATTCGCCAGTTTCGATTGCACCATGGTCAGGAATTGACCACGCAGGCTTTCGCGCAGCGACGGAAAGTCGACGTGCGACGAAAACGAGTCGGCATCCTTGTCTGCCATGGCCGATCGCATCTGATACATGGTGATGTACGGGCTCGCATAACTGGAAGCGATGCCTGCGGCGATTGCGATTCCGGCGATCGCGATTCGTGTTTTCTTTTTCATGGTCTCTACGCGTTTCGATATTGTTTATCGGGAAAGCAGTTTAACGGTCGGGCGCGGGAATGTTTGAGGCGTCGACCAAGACCGCTTCGGCAAGCCGGGGCTCATTGCGCGCGACGTGGCAGTAACGAGAGACCTCGGCGTGATGCGAGTTCATCGCCAGTTCTTGCCAGGCATGAGCAGTGGGAAGCGCAGCGACCCGGGCGACGTTCGGCCTGGTGATGGGTTGCTGATGGGCCGAGAAACAAAAAGCCCCGCAGAACATTGATTCTGCGGGGCTTTCTCGTCAATCCTGGCGGAGAGAGGGGGATTCGAACCCCCGATAGGCGATTAACCTATACACGCTTTCCAGGCGTGCGACTTAAACCACTCATCCATCTCTCCGGAAGACCGAGAGTATAGCAAACTCTGGCGGCAGCCCGCCACTCCCTTCCGCGTCGGTCAGAAATCCGTCGTCATCGACAGCCACACCGAGCGCGGGTCGCCCTGCGTCAGGTATCCGCCGATCGTCGACGACCAGTACGACTTGTTCGCGACGTTGCGCACGGTCGCGCGCAACGTCGTCTTCTTGCCGAACACGTTTGTCGCGTAGCGCGCGCCGAGGTCGAAGCGGTCCCACGCCTGGATCGACATCGTGTTCGCGACGTCCAGGTACTGCGGCCCCGTGTGGAGCCAGCGCGCGGTTAGCGTGAGCCCGCGCAGCATCGGCACGTCGTATTCGGCACCCGCGTTGAGCAGGAACGACGGCACGCCGATCGGCCGGTGGCCGTCGTTCGCGCCGCTCGCCGTGTTCTGCAGCGTCGCGTCGAGGTACGTCGCGCCGGCGATCAGCCGCACACCTTTCCACGGCTCGCCGTACACGGCCGTCTCGATGCCGCGGTGCCGCTGCGTGCCGTCGGCGCCGAACAGGTTCGTCGCCGGGTCGGTGTACGCCATCGGCTTCTCGATCTGGAACAGCGCAAGCGACGCACCGTACTTGTCGGTGTCGTAGCGGATGCCGGCTTCATATTGCTTCGACCGGTACGGCGACAGCGCCTGGCCTGCGTTGCGCGCGGTGTTCGGCGCGATCTCGCCCTGGGCGAGCGCTTCGCTGCGATTCGCGAAGATCGACACGTTGCGCCACGGCTTCACGACGAGACCGAACACGGGCGTCGTGATCGCGTCGCTGTAGACGCCCGTGACCGCGCCCGTGTAGCTGAAGTTGTCGACCGAAATCGACTGGCGGCGCGCGCCGATCGTGAACAGCACGCGGTCGTCCAGGAAGCCGAGCGTATCGGACACCGCGAGGCTGCGCAGCCAGGTCTTCGTGACCGTGCCCGGATCGTTCATGTCGCCGCCCGTGTAGGCCGTCGGCGGAGACGCGATCGGCGCGGGATCGTAGAGCGTCGTCGGGAACGCGTTCGACAGCGTGTACGCGGACTGGCTGTCGACGCGGATGAACGACGCGCCGGCCGTCACGAAGTGCGACACGGGGCCGGTCGTGAAGCGGCCGCGTACGCCGGCCTCGGCCGACTGCGCATCTTCCTTGTGCGGCACGCTCAGGCGCGAGCCGGTCGTGCCGGACGACGAGTAGGTCGGCGTGTAATAGTCGCCATGCTCGTTCGTATGGCGTGCGCCGGCCGATACGTAGGCCGTCCATGCTGGCAGGAAGTCATACTCGGCGCGCACGATGCCCACCGTGTCCTCGAGTTCGCTGAAGCTCCACGGTTGCGCATAGTTGTGCGTCGCGGACGGCACGGCGGGCAATTGATCGCCGCTGACGAGCACGACCGGGCGGCCGTTGTCGATCCGCTGCCGCTGATACAGGAAGTCGCCGGACAGGCGCAGCTTGTCGCCGCGCCAGTCGAGCGACACCGCCGTCACGTTGCTGCGGCGGCGCTCGTCGTCGACGGCCGTGTCGCCGCCGCTGATCGACTGGTTCACGCGCACGCCGAACTGGCCTTCGCTGCCGAAGCGGCGGCCGATGTCGACATGCGTGCCGAGCGAACCGGACGTGGCGCCGTCGACGGTGACGCGTGTGAGCGGCTTGTCGTCCGCACGCTTCAGTTGCAGGTTCACGCCGCCGCCGACCGCCGAGCCGTTCGGCGACGCCCCGTTCAGGAAGGCATTCGCGCCCTTGAACACGTCGACGCGCTCGACCGCATCGGTCTGGACGAGTTGCCGCGGCGTGACGCCGTACAGGCCGTTGAGCGACACGTCGTCGCCGGCAAGCTCGAAACCGCGGATGACGAATACCTGCGAGAAGTTGCCGTAGCCGGAGGCGCTGCGCACGGCCGGGTCGTTGTCGAGTACGTCGGCGAGCGTGCGCGCCTGCTGGTCCTCGATCAGTTTCGACGTATAGGTGGTCATGCTGAACGGCACGTCGCTCGCCTTTTGCCGGCCGAGCACGCCGAAATCCGCGCCGCGCGCGACCTGGCCGCCGGCGTAGGTCGGTGCGAGGTCGCCGGGCAGCGGCTCGGCCGCGCCGGTCACGTTGATCGACGGCAGCATGGCGGCATCGGACGCGGCATTGGCGTTGACGGCGGCGGAAGTCGCCTGCTGGGCCCGTGCGGCGGCCGGGAAGGTGCAGGCGAGCGCAATGCCGAAGGCAATCGGCGTGAGACGCCGGACGGGTAACGAAAGTGTCGACATGGGACGCAAATCGGGTGTAGTCGGTGATCCATCCCAGGGCGGCAAGTCGGAATCCGGGCGGCGTGACGCGTCCGTACTGTCGCGGACGTGTTTTTATCGAGCGGCGGAGTCTAGCGTAAACGAGAATCATTGTCGTTTGCGGGAGGGGCGGCCCACTATTTGAGATAACTGGGCGTTCACGGGCGATGGTGCATGATCGCTGAGGGGGCGTCGGGGCGGACTCTACGGTTTCGCGCGGGCCCCCGCGAGTCTGCTATCTTCCCGGGCATCTCATCGCTTTCCCCGCCGATTCTCCATGACCGACCGCATCGTCGCCGCCTTCGATTTCGACGGCACCATCACGACCACCGACAGCTTTCGCCATTTCGTCCGCCAGGCGGTCGGCACGCCGCGTTTCGCGTGGGCCGGGTTGCGCGCGCTGCCGTGGATCGTCGCGATGAAGGCCGGGCTGCTGTCGCGCGGCGACGCGAAGGCAAAGTTCGCGTCGTTCGCGTTCGGGCCGATTCGTGAAGACGCGCTCGATGCGCACGCGCGCACCTTCGTTGACGGTTATCTGCCGCGCCTCGTGCGTCCGGAAATGCTCGAGCGCATCCGCGAGCATCGGGCGCGTGGGCATGAAGTCGTGCTGGTCAGCGCATCGCCGTCGCTGTATCTGGAGAAGTGGGCGAAGACGGCCGGCTTCGACACGGTGCTCGCGACGCGGCTCGCGTTCGAGCGCGGCGTCTTCACCGGGCGCCTCGACGGCGAGAACTGCTGGGGGCCGCAGAAGGTCGTGCGGCTGCGCGGATGGTGGGGCAACCGGCCGCCGAAGCAGTTGTTCGCGTATGGCGACAGTCGCGGCGACAAGGAAATGGCCGAGCTCGCGAACTGGTCGTGGATTCGCGGGCAGGGGCCGATGCCGCCGATCGACGCTTGATGCGGCGCTGATGCGGCGCGCCGCCGCCGTTACGCGTCGGCCTGCGCGTGGTGCGTGCGGCGAGACGGACGATAGCCGCCCCAGCGATTCGCACGGGCGAAGGTGCCGACGTCGTTGAAGCGCACGCCCACTTCGCGCAGCGCCGCATGCGCATGGCGCGCGGTCAGTTGCCGGATGTAGAACGGATCGCGCACCACGAAATGATGAATCGCGTGCGTGCTGCCGAAATTGAAGCAGAACAGCTGGAACGGCAGCATCCACCACGGGTTCAGCACCTGCGTCTGCTGGATCACGTTGCGCGAGTCGATGTCGCCGAAATAGTGCATGTTCGAGCTGACGAAGTTGATGCAGAAGCTGCGCAAGAAGTTCGGCCCGAGCCACACCACCGCCAGGAAATCGACGACGCTCATCACGCGCTCGACGGCGGCGGGCACCGTCACCGCGACATCGAACGCATGCAGCGCGAACAGGCCGACGTGATAGACGATGAACGCGTGCCACAGCGTGTAGTACAGGTGACCGATCGGCATGTACGACGACACCTGCTCGATGCGCAACTGCAGGCGTTCGGACGGGTCCTGCACCGGTTGCGCGGCCACGTACTGCTTCACCTTGCGACGCATCGCGGCCGGCCGCAGCACGACGGCGAGCATGCCGTCCGCGATCATCAGCAGGCGCTTCACGCCCCAGCGCTCGCCGTTGGTGATGCCGTATTCCTCCAGGTCCGATTCGCCGCCCGACACCTTGTGGTGATGCAGGTGCATGCGTCGGCGCGTCCACGGGTTGATCGTGCCGGGCCGCGTGAGCCAGCACAGCGCCATCATCAGGTGATACGCCCACGGCGTCTTCTTGAAGTACATCAGGTGGATCAGGTCGTGCTCGAGCTCGTGGATCAGCGACGTGACGAACGCGGCGAGCGGCAGCGCGACGTACCACGCGATCGCGCCACGCGCATACAGCCATGCGATCGCGAGCATCGCGCTCACCGACACGGCCATCACGGTCGCGCCGACGAGGTTCTGGTTGTCGAGCAGCGGAAAGCGTGCGCGGATCGCGTCGCTCGCGGCGTTCACTTCGCGGCGGACGTACGCGACCCTGTCGGCGTCGTGGCGAAAGGCGGTTCGTGCGGGTTGGCTCATCGACCGGAATCCGTGCGGAAAGAGTGGGGCGCAATGCCGATGTGACAAGCATAGGCGCGTGCCGGAACGCAGGCGAGGGCCGTCGGTGCCAAGGGTGGTGTCATTTCGGGCCACGTTGGCCGACGCGCGGGCGCCTGAGCGGAGGTCGGCCCGCTAGAGTGCCACCGTGGTGTCATGGCGGGCCAGCGACGCTACAATCCGCCGAAACCGCTCGGGAGTTCGCCGCATGGCCTTGTCCGTTCCGGATGCCGCGCGCCAGTTGAACAAGGCGACGGTGTCGTCCGCGTATGCGCTGTTCATGCTGATGCTGGCCGAGGAGCGCGGCATCGACGGCGGCCGCATTCTCGCCGGCTCGGGCGTCGCGCGCGACCGGCTCGCGCAGCCCGATGCGCGCATCACGCCGCTGCAGCAGGCGGCGATCGTGTTCAACCTGCTCGACGCGACCGACGATCCGTCGATCGCGATCGAGATCGGCCTGCGCAGCAGCCTGACGAAAGCGGGGCTGATCGGCTTCGGGCTGATGAGCTGCGCGACGCTCGGCGAGGCGATCGCGCTCGGCATCCGCTACCTGCCGACGCGCGTGCCTTTTTTCTCGGTGCGGCTCGCGCAGCTCGACGGCATCGTCGACATCGACGTGCTCGAAGCGTTTCCGCTCGGCCGGCTGCGCCAGTTCGCGGTGGAAAACTTTCTGGTCGAAACCGCGATCCTGTTCAATTCGCTGCTGTATCCGACGCCGGGGCGCACGCTGCAGTCGCGTGCCGAGCTCCATTTCGAATGGCCGGAGCCGCCGTGGTTCGAGCGTTATCGCGCGCGGCTGCCGCGCTGCCATTTCGACGCGAGCGCGAACCGCATCCGCTGCGACGCCGCGCTGCTCGACGAGCCGATCGGCACCGCGAACGCGCAGACCGCGCAGATGATCGTCCAGCAGTGCGAGGCCGAACTCGCGCGGCTCGGCTATGCGGAGAGCATCGTCGAGCGCGTGCGCAACCTGCTGATCTGCGGGGAAGGCGGCTATCCGTCGGTCGACGACGTCGCGCGCGAACTGCATGTGTCGGCGCGCACGCTCAAGCGCAAGCTCGCCGAATACGGTGCGACCTATTCGGCGCTGCTCGACGAGATCCGGCTGCGCGACGCGCTGCGGCTGCTCGAAGGCACGCGGCTGCCGGTCGACGAGATCGCCGCGCGCGTCGGCTATACCGACCGCGCGAATTTCACGCGCGCGTTCAAGCGCTGGACGGGCGTGGCGCCGAGCGAGCGGCGCTGAACGTTGCCCCCGCATCGGCTTGCCGGTCCTCGCGCATGCGCGGATGCTTCTTCAAACCTTCAAGCTTTCAGACGATCGCGATCCAGTTCGCGCCGCGGCCGCCCGGCACGCGCGTGTGCAGCGACAGCGTGCCGTCGTCCGGCGCGATCGCATACACAGCCACGTGCTCCGACTGCTCGCCGCACGCGACGAGCCAGCGCCCCGACGGATCGATCGCGAAGCCGCGCGGCTGCGTCTCGGTGGGCGTCGCGTGGGTGGGCTCGAACGTGCCGTCTTCGTTGCGGCGGTAGCCGAGCAACCGGCTCGATGTGCGCTCGCTGACGTACGCGAAACGCTCGTCGGGCGTCAGGTGCAGATCGGCGGCCCACACGGACGGCTCGGTCGGGGCGGGCGGGCGCGCATGGCCTTGCGCGAGTTCGGCGACGGCCGGATGGCGTGCGCTCACGTGCGGGTCGCCGAGCCGGCCGGTGTCGGTGTCGCGGGCGAAGGTCGCGAGCATTCCCTGGAATTCGCTGACGACGACGAGCGTGCGGCCGTCATCCGCGAACCGCAGGTGACGCGGGCCGAAGCCGGCGGGCACGCGCGTGTCGCCGTGTTCGACCGCGCGCAGGCCGGCGGCGTCCTCGACGAGCGCGAAGCCGAACACGCGGTCCGAGCCGAGCGAGCTGACGTACGCGAAACGGTTGTCCGGCGACACGATCACCGCATGCGCGTTCGCGATGCCGCCCGCGACTTGCAGCGGCGTGCCGTCGCCGTCGCGCACGCGCCCGGCGTCGTAGAGGCTCAGCGAATTCCCGCCGTACGACGCACCGAGCAGCCAGCGGCCGCTGCGGTCGAGCGACAGGTATGCATGGCTCGCGTCGATCGCGGTCGTGCCGATGCGCGCGAGCGCGCCCGTGGCGGCGGCGACGCGGAACGCGACGATCGTTGGCTGCTCGCCGCGCGTCGCGACGTAGAGCCGCGTGCGGTCGGCCTGCACGGCGATCGGCATCGCGACGTCGGCGGCCGGATAGCGGGCGAGCGGCGCGAGCGTACCGTCGCCGGTGAGGGCGAAGGTGGCGAGGTCGCCGTCGACGGCATTCGAGACGACGACGGTCAGGCGGTCAGTGTTCGGCATGGCGGAGCATCGAGGCGTGCGAGAAAGTTTCGTCGGCCGGCTGGCCGCGCGGCGGATCGCTGCGCCGGTGCGTGCGCGCGAACAGCGCGGCGACCGCGGCGACGAGCGAAGCGATCGCGAGCGCATACAGCCCGCCCGTGATCGAACCCGTATGTTGCTTCAGATAGCCGAAGGCCGTCGGCGCGACGAAACCGCCGAGGTTGCCGACCGAGTTGATCAGCGCGATCACGGCCGCGGCCACCCGCGTATCGAGGTAGCCCTGCGGAATCGGCCAGAACAGCGACGACGCGGCCTTGAAGCCGAGCGCGGCGAAGCAGATCGACGCGAACGACCAGACCGGATCATGCGACGTCGACGCGAACAGCCCGCACGCGGCCAGCACGAGCGCGCACGCCAGCCAGCGCTGCGGATGCTTCCACTTCGACGACAGCACCGCGAAGCCGTACATCGCGCCGATCGCGATCATCCACGGAATCGTGTTGTACAGGCCGACCTGGAAATCGGTGAGCCCGCCCATCTTGCGAATGATGGTCGGCAGCCAGAACGTGGCCGCGTAGATCGTCAGTTGGATCGAGAAGTACAGGAAGCAGAACAGCATGATCTGCGGATCGCGCAGCAGCGTGGTGGCGCGCACCGGCACGTTCGAGCGGACGTCGCGCGTCGCGCGCTCCTCGTCGAGTGCGTTCTGCAGCGCCGTGCGTTCTTCGGCGGTGAGCCACGTCGCATCGCGGATATGCGATTTCAGCAGCAGCCAGCTTGCGCCGCACAGCGCGACCGAGAACAGCCCTTCGATCAGGAACATCCATTGCCAGCCTTCCAGGCCGAAGCCGCGGATCGACAGCAGCGCGCCGGTGACGGGCCCGGACAGCACCGACGCGAACGCGGAGCCGCCGAGGAAGATCGCCATCGCCTTGCCGCGTTCCTGCGGCGGCAGCCATTGCGACAGGTACAGCACGACGCCGGGGAAGAAGCCGGCCTCGGCCGCGCCGAGCAGGAAGCGCAGCGCGTAGAACGACGTGTCGTTCCACACGAACGCCATCGCGGCCGCGACGATGCCCCACGTCGCCATGATCCGCGCGAGCCAGATGCGCGCGCCGTAGCGCTGCATCAGCAGGTTCGACGGCACTTCGAACAGCGCGTAGCCGACGAAGAACAGCCCGGCACCGAGCCCGTACGCGGCCGCGCCGATGCCGATCGACGCTTCGAGGTGGCGATCGACGAAGCCGACGTTCACGCGGTCGATGTAGTTCGCGATGAACATGATCAGCACGAGCGGCAGCACGTGCCATTTCACTTTCGAGACGGCGGACGCGAGCGGGTCGCGGCCGGGCAGGGCGGACGAGGGCGGGTTCAAGGGTGTCTCCGGTCGGGTGACGGCGGACGGGGCGGCGGCCCGCGTCGGCGTCTGGATGCCGATTCAATGTAGTACGTCGTCGTATGACATGGTACGCCGGTGGACCGAGGATGACGTCACGGGTTTACCCGGAAATATCCCGCCTTCTGCATAAATATCGGGAGGGGAAGCGAGCGCTTTCACATCTGATGACGTATGACATGGAACGATGCTGCGTCCGTCGGCGGTCCTTGGGGGCGGCGTGAAATCCGCGGTCGAGGCGGCGCATTCATTCGTGCGTGGTCGATTTCCGGAGCCGCTGGAGAAAACCGATCTCGACGGGGCTGCGCTCGATACCCGTGTGTTTCACACGCTGGTGCGCATGCGGCAAGGCGTGCCGCACATGGAGCGGCGGCCACGCGATCGTGATGAACGACACGGAGGCACCCCGCAAGCCGTTTGCGGGGGAGGGCGGCTACGCTCCATTGAGTTGAAGAACGCGCTCGCGGTTGCGGCAAAATACCGGGCATGCGAACTCGCCGTGCACGCCACGCCACGCGATGCAAACGGCGGCGATTTCATACCTTGACGATGGAGCAACAGATCATGCAGGACAACCGGTACGCGCGGCACGTCTTCGCGTTCAATGGCGACGCGGACGGCCTGTGCGCGCTTCAGCAATTGCGGCTCGCCGAACGCGTGCACGGCACGCTCGTGACCGGCGTGAAGCGCGACATCCGGCTGCTCGAGCGCATCGACGCGGGTGCGGGCGACATCGTCACCGTGCTCGACGTGTCGCACGACCAGAACCGCGACGCGTGCGCGCGGCTGCTGCGCGACGGCGCGACGGTTCGTTACTTCGACCATCACTTTGCCGGCGAGCTGCCCGACCATCCGCGTTTCGACGTGCATATCGACATGGCGGCCGACGTCTGCACGAGCGCGATCGTGAACCGCTATCTCGGCGGCCGGTACGTGCGCTGGGCGATCGTCGCCGCCTATGGCGACGAACTGCCGGCGCTCGGCGACGCGCTGGCGCGCGAGCATGGCGTCGACGAAGCCGAGCGCTGCATGCTCGCCGAACTCGGGCGCTATCTGAACTACAACGCATACGGCGAGTGCGTCGGCGATCTGCATTTCGATCCGGCGACGCTCGCGGACGCGATGCTGCCGTGCATCGATCCGCTCGATTTCGTACGCGACACGGCGGTGTTCGCCGCATTGCGCGACGGTTACCGCGACGACATGGCGCGCGCGTGCGCGCTCGCGCCGCTGCGCGAGGTGCCGGGCGCGACGCTGGTCCGGATGCCCGATCATCCGTGGGCGCGGCGCGCGACCGGCATGCTCGCGAACGAGCGGATGCGCAACGCACCGCATGCAGCGCTCGCGGTGCTGTCGCCGCGCGCGGGCGGCGGGCTGGTCGTCAGCGTGCGCGTGCCCGACGGCCGGCCGATCGGCGCCGACGAGTTCTGCCGCGGCTTCGCGACCGGCGGCGGGCGCAAGCGCGCAGACGGCATCAATCATCTGCCGGAAGACGAGTTCGACGCATTCGCCGAGCGCTTCGAGGCCGCGTTCCGGCTCGATTGACGCGACGCATCGTCGACCGGATCAGCCGGCCGCACCGGCGAGCACGGTCGGCCCGTCGAGCGGCCGTGGCCTGCCTCGGTGCGTTCGGCGTTGCGTCAGCCGTGCGCGGTGTGCACGAGCCGGTCGACGTATCCCCGACTGAGAAACCTTCCGGGCGTGCTGCCGGTCGGTAGCGCGACTTCCATCGGATTGAAGCGGATCGTGTGCTCGAGCGCGGTGTCGCACGTGGCGTGCCGGCCATGACGGCCGGCGTCGACACCGTGCAGCGCAGCCGCGACAATACGCGTCTCCTTTTGCTTTCGCCATCGAGGTGCCTGCCCGTGTCTGCCAAGCCGTCCGTTGCTCCCGCGATCGTCTGGTTCCGCGACGATCTGCGCGTGACCGATCAGCCCGCGCTGACGCGCGCGGTCGAATCCGGCCGGCCACTCGTCTGCGTGTTCGTCGACGACACGGGCGCCGGCGCCGGGCCCGCGCTCGGCGGCGCGGCGCGCTGGTGGCTGCACGGGTCGCTGGCCGGGCTCGACGCCACGCTCACGCGTCATGGCGGGCGCCTGCTGCTGTTGCGCGGCGACGCGCAGCGGGAGATCGAGCGCGTCGTCGGTGACACGGGCGCGGCAGCCGTGTACTGGAACCGCCGCTATGCGCAGCCGCAGCGCGACGCGGACGCGGCGCTGAAGGCGTCGCTCAAGGCGCGCGGCGTGGCGGTCGAGAGCAGCAACGGCAGCCTGCTGAACGAGCCGTGGGAAGTGCTGACGGGCAGCGGCGGCCCGTACCAGGTGTTCACCGCGTACTGGCGCGCGGCGCGCCGCGATCGCACGGTCGCCGCGCCGCTGCCGGCACCCGAGCGGATCGCGTTCCATCCGTGGCCGCAAGCCGTGCGCGACCGCGCGCTGGCGCTCGATGCACTTGCGTTGCGTCCGCATGCGCCGGACTGGGCCGGCGGCCTGCGCGATGCGTGGCCGGCGCCGGACGAAGCCGGCGCGCTCGCGCGACTCGACACGTTTCTGACGACCTCGCTCGCCGGCTATGCGGATGCGCGCGACCGTCCCGACCGCCCCGCGACGAGCCGGCTGTCGCCGTTCCTGCGTTTCGGCAACGTGTCGCCGCGACAGGTGTGGCATGCGGTGCAGGGCGCCGCGAATGCAGGCGGCGCGGCATATGCGGCGCACGCCGACAAGTTCCTGAGCGAACTCGGCTGGCGCGAATTCAGCTACACGCTGCTGTATCACTTCCCGGCGCTCGCGACCGACAATTTCCGTGCGCAATTCGATGCAATGCCGTGGCGCGACGATCCCGTCGCGTTACGTGCGTGGCAGCGCGGCCGGACCGGCTATCCGCTCGTCGATGCGGGCCTGCGCGAGCTGTGGACGACCGGCTGGATGCACAACCGCGTGCGGATGGTCGTCGCGTCGTTCCTGATCAAGCACCTGCTGATCGACTGGCGCGCGGGCGAAGCATGGTTCCGCGACACGCTGGTCGATGCCGATCCCGCGAACAACGCGGCGAGCTGGCAATGGGTGGCCGGCTGCGGCGCCGACGCCGCGCCGTATTTCCGCATCTTCAATCCGGTCGCGCAGGGGCACAAGTTCGACCCGGACGGCGCGTACGTGCGGCGCTGGGTGCCCGAGCTTGCCGGCCTCGACGACGCGTCGATCCATGCGCCGTGGGAAGCGTCGCCGCTGGCGCTCGAGGCGGCCGGCGTGCGGCTCGGCATCGACTATCCGGCGCCGCTGATCGAGCATGCGGCCGCGCGCGCCCGTGCGCTCGATGCGCTGGCCGCGTTGCCGAAGCGCCGCTGACCGCACGCGCCGGTTTGCCGCATCAATTGCAGAACGCGATGTGCTCGAGCAGCGCGTACGCGACACCCGAATCGAAGTAGGCCGCGCCGCACCACGCGACGAACGCGAGCGTGCCGGCGGCCAGCGCCGCGCGGATCATGCCCATGCCGCATTGCCCGATGCCGGGCGCGCGACGCGCGCGTCGTCGATCGGCAGGTGCAGCAGCGCCGCAAGCACGCCGAGCGCGATCGAGCCGAGCCACAGCGGCATGTACGAGTGCGTCGCGTCGTACACGATTGCACCGAGCCACACGCCGAAGAAGCTGCCGAGCTGGTGCCCGAAGAACACGAAGCCGAACAGCGTCGCGATGTAGCGCACGCCGAACACCTGCGAGATCACGCCGTTCGTCAGCGGCACCGTGCCGAGCCACGTGAACCCCATCACGGCCGCGAACACGTAGACGCTCGCGGGCGACAGCGGCGCGGCGACGAACGCGGCCATCGCGAGCGCGCGCACGAGGTACAGCACCGACAGCACGTACTTGCGCCGCAGCAGCCCGCCGAGATGGCCGCACGCGTAAGTGCCGGCCACGTTGGTCAGCGCGATCAGCGCGAGCGCGACACTCGCGTGGCGAGCCGGCAGTCCGTGGTCGAGCAGGTACGCGGGCAGGTGCGTCGCGATGAACGCGAGCTGGAAGCCGCACGCGAAGAAGCCCGCGTTCAGCAGCCAGAAGCCGCGATGCGCGAACGCTTCGCGCACGGCTTCGCCGATCGACTGGTCGGCGCCGGCGCCGGCGGCAGCGCCGGCCGCTTGCGCGGGCCGGTCGCGCAGCAGCACGGCGAGCGGCGCGAGCAGCGCGGCGACGAGCGCCAGCGCGATGAACGCGTGCCGCCAGCCGATGCCGCCGATCAATTCCTGCGCGACGGGCACCATGCAGAACTGGCCGAGCCCGCCGATCGCGCCGGCGACCCCGAGCGCCCAGCCGCGCCGGTCGGGCGGAAACAGGCGGCTCAGCGCGCCGTAGATCGACGCGAACGCGGAGCCCGACAGCGCGATGCCGATCACGAGCCCGGCGCCGACCGTGAACAGGCCGGTCGTGGCCGCCTGCGCCATCGTGACGAGCCCGGCCGCATACAGCAGCATGCCGGCGATGATCACGCGCACCGAGCCGAAGCGGTCGGCGATCATCCCGGTGAACGGCTGCGCGACGCCCCAGATCAGGTTCTGCAGCGCCAGCGCGAGCCCGAACGCCTCGCGCGACCAGCCGTGGTCGAGCGACACGGGCGCGAGGAACAGGCCCTGCACGTGGCGGATGCCGAGCGCGGCGCCCATGATCAGGCCGCCTGCCAGCACGGGCAGCCAGCGGCGCCGGACTTCCTGCTCGATCGGGGTCATGCGTGTCTCCGGATGAAGGCGCGCGGCGAAACGGCCGCGCTCGATCCGATTAGACGAGCGGGGCGGCCGTCGCTCAAGCGATCATTCGGTCAGGTTGGCATGCGCAACGGGAATGTGAAGGGGCGATGGCGGTTGCCGGTGGTCACGCGCATCCGCACCGCCGGCTCAGGCCGACGTCGTATCGTGCGCATGCATCGCCGCATCGCATTCGGCTGCTTCGGCGAGCATCCAGTCGCGCACGTCGGCGACTTCGCGGCGCGGGGCCGGATCGTGCTGGAACAGCCAGTAGCCGTACGTCTGCGACAGCGTCTGCGTGTGCGGCCCGAGCACCGCGAGCCGGCCGTCGGCGAGCATCGGCGCGACGAGCGCGAGCCGGCCGAGCGCGATGCCCTGGCCCGCGATCGCGGCCTGGATCACCTGGTCGTACTGGTTGAAGCGCAGCACGCCTTTCGGGCGCGCGTCGCCGAGCCCGGCCGCGTGCAGGTGCGCGTGCCACTGTAGCTGCGGTTGCGGTGGCCCGTCGAATTCGAGCAGCACGTGATCGGCGAGCGCGGCCGCGTTCGTGACCGGTCGCGCGGCGAGCGCGGGGTGCGCGACCGGCACGACGACCTCGTCGAACAGGCGCAGCGCGCCGGCCGGCGCCCGCTCGCGCGGGCAGTAGCGGATGCCGAGGTCGATGCCTTCGGCGCGCAAATCGAGTACCTTGTCGTTCGCGGCGACGCGCAGGTCGATCCCGGGCAGCCGCGCCTGCAGCCGTCCGAGCCGCGGCAGCAGCCACAGCGCGGTCACGCCGATGCTGGCGGTGATCGTCACGGGCTGGCGCTCGCGCGCCGCGGCGAGCGACGCGACGGTGTCCTGCAGGCCGAGCAGCGCCGCATCAGCGACGCGGAACAGCCGTTCGCCTTCCGGCGTGAATGAAATCTTCCGGTAGCCGCGCTGCAGCAACGTCACGCCGAGATGCGCTTCGAGCGCATGGACCTGGCGGCTGACCGCGGACTGCGTGACGCACAGATCCTGCGCGGCGAGCGTGATGCTCATGCGGCGGCCGACGGCGACGAAACCGCGGACGAGGTCGAGCGACGGGAGACGGACGAGTGGCGTTGACATGCGCGTGACTCATGCGAACGGAGCAGCAAGATTGGTTGAGAACGCGGCACGCGTCAAGTTCAATGGAGGCTGGGTGATCGCGGAGGACGGGGCGAGTAGGCGCTGAAGCGCTAACCCCGACCGACAGCGATGCATGGGGTCCAAGTAAGCGCTAAAGCGCCAACTCGGACCGACAGCGATGCATGGGACCCCAGTAAGCGCTAAAGCGCTAACTGGGGATCGACAGGAGACACGATGACGATTTCGAACGAGGAAAGCGACGCGGCGCAGGCCAGTCGCGCGGCGGGCGCGTTGCCGCCCGAGCCCGTGACGCTGCGCGCAGCCGACGGCTACGAACTGCGCGGCCATGTCTGGCGCCATCGCGGCGGCGGCGCCGTGCGGCCCGTGACGGTCGTCAATTGCGCGACGTCGGTGCGCTGCGACTACTACTTTCGTTTCGCGGCCTGGCTGTTCGCGCAGGGGCGCGACGTGCTCGTCTACGACTATCGCGGCATCGGCGGGTCGCGTCCGGCGCGGCTTGCGAAGCTCAGCGCGAACTGGCTCGACTGGGGGCGGCTCGATTGCGAGGCCGCGCTGCACTACGCGCGCGACGCGTTTCCGGGCCAGCCGCTCGATGTGGTCGCGCACAGCATCGGCGGCTGTGTGCTCGGCCTCGCCGCATCGAACGTGCACGTGCGGCATGCGGTGACCGTCGGCGCGCAGTACGCGTACTGGCGCGACTATCTGCCGGCCGAGCGGCGCCGCATGTGGTGGAAGTGGCATGTCGCGATGCCGGCGCTCGCGGCGGTGTTCGGCTACTTGCCCGCGAAGCGGCTCGGCTGGATGGAGGACACGCCGCGCGGTATCGCGCTGTCGTGGGCGCGGTCGCAGCCGCGTTTCGAGGAGGGCTACGTCGGTCGCGTGCTGGACGACAGCGGCGCGAGCCGCGCCGCGTTGCCGGCGCGCTTCGCGGGGCTGTCGGCGCCGATGCTCGCGGTCGGCATCGACGACGACGCGTTCGGCACGGTCGACGCGATCGAGCGGCTGGTCGGCTACTACACGGGCAGCAACGTCACGCATCTGCGGATCGCGCCGGCCGACATCGGCGTCGACGCGATCGGTCATTTTGCGTTTTTCCACAGCCGCTTCACCGACACGTTGTGGCCCGTCGCGCTGTACTGGCTGCAACACGGCGTGCTGCCGGCCGATGCGCCGGGCGTCGTGCACGCGCTGCATCCGGCGTCGCGCGGGCGGGTGACGGGGAGCGGCGTGCCGGGCATCGCCGCGAACGGGTGATCCAGCGTATGCGAGCATGACGCGCAGCCTCGTTCGTGTCACGAGCCTGCCGCAGCCGCCGGCCGCCGGTCGGCGCGATCGATTACCATCGGACGTTTCGTTCCAGAACACAGGCTGCCGCGCGCCGATGTCCATTCCGTCCGATTCCGCTTCTCCCGTTGAAACGCCGCACGCATGGCGCGTGCATGTACTCGACGTGCCGCCCGCCGCGGCACGGGCCGGCGTGCGGATCGCGCGCGTCGATTTCGACTGGCGCGTGCCGCTCGTGTCGCCCGCGTACGCGGCGCTGAACGACGACGAGCGCGCACGCGCCGCGCGCTTCCTGCGGCACGAGGATGCGGTACGCAGCGCCGCGACGCGCGCCGCGCTGCGCGACGTGCTCGGCGCGACGCTCGGCATCGCGCCGCACGCGGTCGAGATCGTCGTCGACGCGGCGGGGCGGCCGTCGCTGGCCCCTGCGCATCGTGCGTCGCTCGACTTCAACGTGTCGCACGCGGGCGATCATGCATTGATCGCGTGGGCGCCGGCGGGCCGCGTCGGCGTCGATATCGAGGGCTGCAACCGCGCGGCCGACTGGCGCGCGCTGACACGCGAAGTGTGCGCGCCCACCGAGGTCGCGTATCTCGACGGCCTGCCGCCCGGCGCGCGCGAGCGCGAATTCATGCGGGTATGGTCCGCGAAGGAGGCGCTGCTCAAGGCGCTCGGCACCGGCATCGTCGCCGGGTTGCGCGCGTTCGCGGTCGTGCCGCCGCGCGACGCGGCGACGCCCGCGACGACGATCGTCGAGCCCACCGCGCCTGCCGCCGGCGTCGCCGCGTTCGACGCGGCATGGCTCGACGCGGCGCCCGGCTACGCGGCGTGCGTCGCGTGGACGCGCGCGTAAGCCGGGCGTGACGCGCGGCGCTTATTCGAGCGGCGCGTCGTTCGGCGCCGCGTAACGCGCCTTGATCACGTCGCTCATCGGAAAGTCGAACGACAGGCCCTTCGGCGGCACCGGCTTCATGAACCATTTGTCGTACAGCGCGTTGATCTCGCCGCTTTTCATCAGCTGCGCGAGCACGCCGTCGACGAGCGCCTTGAACTGCGGATCGTCCTTGCGCAGCATGAACCCGTAGGCTTCCGACGATTGCGGCGTGCCGACGAGTTGCCAGTCGGCCGGCTTCGCGGCGAGCTGGCGCACGCCCGCGAGCAGCACGTCGTCCATCATGTACGCGGCCGCGCGGCCCGATTCGAGCGTGAGGCGTCCTTCGCCGTAGTCCTTCGCGCTGATGATCTGCATGTTCATCTTCTTTTCCTCGTTCATCTTGCGCAGCAGGCGTTCGGACGTCGTGCCCTGGTTCGTCACGACCGTCTTGCCGGCGAGATCGGGGAAGTCGCGGATGCCCGAGCTCGTGCGCGTGAGCAGGCGCGTCGTCGCGACGAAGAAGGTGGTCGAAAACGCGACCTGCGCATGGCGCGCGGCGAGGTTGGTCGTCACGCCGCATTCGAGATCGACGGTGCCGTTCTGCACGAGTGGAATGCGGTTCTGCGACGTGACCGGAATGAAGCGCACTTGCAGGTCGGGCTTGCCGGTGCGCGCCTTCACCGCGGCGATCACGCGGTCGCACAGGTCCTGCGAGAAGCCGATGACCTTGCCGCCCGCGTCGACATAGGAGAACGGCACCGACGTTTCGCGATGACCGATCGAAATCAGGTTGGATTGCCGGATCTTCTCCAGCGTGCCGGCCAGCGGCTCGGCGGCGACGGACGCGCCGCACGCGAGCGCGCATGCGGCGACGAGCAGGGGGCGGCCGACGCGGGCGGCGAATCGGGACGGGAAGGGCATGACGGTCTCCGTGGCGAGTGATGATTCGTATGTTGCCAAAAACAAAATAATTGCAACACATGTTAAGCGCGGGATCGCACCGACCGGCCTGCCGGGCCGCGCCGGCATCAGGGAAACTCCTGAGGCCGGAATATTGAAAAACGGGTTGTCTAGACAAGTTCCGATGGCTACACTTCAATCCATTCCGAACTTGTCTAGACAGGATTGCTCACATGATTACGTTGACCCCCGGCCACCTGACCCTCCCGCAACTGCGCCGGATCGCCCGCGAACCCGTGCAACTGAAGCTCGACCCGGCCAGCTTCGCGAAGATCGACGCGGGCGCGAAGGCCGTCGCCGACATCGCGGCGAAGGGCGAGCCGGCCTACGGCATCAACACGGGCTTCGGCCGTCTGGCCAGCACCCACATCCCGCACGACCAGCTCGAACTGCTGCAGAAGAACCTCGTGCTGTCGCACGCGGTCGGCGTGGGCGAGCCGATGGCGCGTTCGTCGGTGCGCCTGCTGATGGCGCTGAAGCTGTCGAGCCTCGGCCGCGGCCACTCGGGCATCCGCCGTGAAGTGATGGATGCGCTGATCACGCTGTTCAACGCCGACGTGCTGCCGCTGATCCCGGTGAAGGGCTCGGTCGGTGCATCGGGCGACCTCGCGCCGCTCGCGCACATGTCGGCCGTGCTGCTCGGCGTCGGGGAAGTGTTCATCCGCGGCGAGCGCGCGAGTGCGCTCGACGGCCTGCGCGTCGCGGGCCTCGCGCCGCTGACGCTGCAGGCGAAGGAAGGCCTCGCGCTCCTGAACGGCACGCAGGCGTCGACCGCGCTGGCGCTCGACAACATGTTCGCGATCGAGGACCTGTACCGCACCGCGCTCGTCGCCGGCGCGCTGTCGGTCGACGCGGCAGCCGGTTCGGTGAAGCCGTTCGACGCGCGCATCCACGAATTGCGCGGCCATCAAGGTCAGATCGACGCGGCCGCGTCGTACCGCGAACTGCTCGAAGGCTCGCCGATTAACCAGTCGCACCGCGACTGCGACAAGGTGCAGGACCCGTACAGCCTGCGCTGCCAGCCGCAGGTGATGGGCGCGTGCCTGGACCAGATGCGCCATGCGGCCGACGTGCTGCTGGTCGAAGCGAACGCCGTGTCGGACAACCCGCTGATCTTCCCGGACACCGGCGAAGTGCTGTCGGGCGGCAACTTCCACGCGGAGCCCGTCGCGTTCGCGGCCGACAACCTCGCGCTCGCCGCGGCGGAAATCGGCGCGCTAGCCGAGCGCCGCATCGCGCTGCTGATCGACGCGACGCTGTCGGGTCTGCCTCCGTTCCTCGTGAAGGACGGCGGCGTGAACTCCGGCTTCATGATCGCGCACGTGACGGCCGCCGCGCTGGCATCGGAAAACAAGACGCTCGCGCACCCGGCATCGGTCGACTCGCTGCCGACCTCGGCCAACCAGGAAGACCACGTGTCGATGGCGACGTTCGCCGCGCGCAAGCTCGCCGACATCGCGGACAACACCAAGCACATCCTCGCGATCGAACTGCTGGCCGCCGCGCAAGGCGTCGACCTGCGCGCGCCGTATCACACGAGCCCGAAGCTCGCGCCGGTGATGGAGACGATCCGCGGCAAGGTCGCGCACTACGAACTCGACCACTACTTCGCACCGGACATCGCGGTGATCGCGAAGCTGGTCGGCGAGCGCGCGTTCGCGAAAGTCGCGCCGTTCTCGTTCGCGTCGGAACAGTAAGCCGATGAGTGCGCCGGTCTACCAGGAGATCAAGGATTTCATCCTGGCCCGCATCCATGCCGGCGAGTGGGAGGAGGGCGATCAGGTGCCGTCCGAGAACGAGCTGGCGCGCGAGTTCAAGGTGGCGCGCATGACCGTCAACCGCGCGCTGCGCGAACTGACGGCCGAACAGGTGCTCACGCGCATGAAGGGCGCGGGCACCTACGTCGCGCGGCCGAAGTACGAGTCGACGCTGGTGGCGATCCGCAGTATCTCCGAGGAAGTCGGCGCGCGCGGGCATGCGTACCGCGCGAGCGTGCTCGGGCTCGACACGATCCGCGCCGACGAGGCCCTCGCCGACGAGATGCAGGTGGCCGTGCGCACGAAGCTGTTTCATTCGCAGGTGCTGCACTTCGAGAACGACGAGCCGGTGCAGCTCGAAGAACGGTGGGTGAATCCGGCGGTCGCGCCGGATTACGCCGAGCAGGACTTCACGAACACGACGCCGAACCAGTACCTGATGCGCGCGGCGCCGCTGCAGCGCGTCGAGTACCGGATCGAAGCGGCGGCCCCGGCGCCGGAGCGGCGCGAGCAGCTGCGGATGGACGGCGTCGAGCCGTGTCTGGTTTTACATCGGCGCACCTGGTCGCAGGGCGTCGTCGCCTCGGTGGCGAATCTGTGGCATCCCGGCAGCCGTTATCGCTTCACCGGGCATTTCTGATTCCTATTTGATCTTCAATTTCCTTCGGGAGCAGTCGTCATGAACCATCCGAAACACATCGATCCCCGTCTCGATCCGACGCGCACGATCCGCGCGCCGCGCGGCAGCGAAAAGACCTGCAAGACCTGGCTGGCCGAAGCGGCCTACCGGATGATCCAGAACAACCTCGACCCGGAAGTCGCCGAGCATCCGCATGCGCTCGTCGTGTACGGCGGTATCGGCCGTGCGGCGCGTAACTGGGAATGCTACGACCAGATCCTCGCGTCGCTGAAGGATCTCGAGGAAAACGAAACGCTGCTGATCCAGTCGGGCAAGCCGGTCGGCGTGTTCCGCACGCACAAGGATGCGCCGCGCGTGCTGCTCGCGAACTCGAACCTGGTGCCGCACTGGGCGAACTGGGATCACTTCCACGAGCTCGACCGCAAGGGCCTGATGATGTACGGCCAGATGACGGCCGGCAGCTGGATCTACATCGGCAGCCAGGGCATCGTGCAGGGCACCTACGAAACCTTCTTCTCCGTCGCGAACCAGCACTTCAACGGCGATCCGTCGGGCCGCTGGATCCTGACGGGCGGCCTGGGCGGGATGGGCGGCGCGCAGCCGCTGGCCGCGACGATGGCCGGCTTCTCGATGATCGCGGTCGAATGCGACGAGACGCGCATCGACTTCCGCCTGAAGACGCGCTACGTCGACAAGAAGGCGACGACGCTCGACGAAGCGCTCGGCATGATCGAGGAAGCGAAGCGCACCGGCAAGCCGGTGTCGATCGGCCTGCTCGGCAACGCGGCCGACGTGTTCGCGGAACTCGTCACGCGCGGCATCACGCCGGACTGCGTGACCGACCAGACGAGCGCGCACGACCCGATCAACGGCTACCTGCCGCAAGGCTGGACCGTCGCGCAATGGCGCGAAGCGCAGAAGGTCGACCCGCAGAGCATCGTGAAGGTCGCGAAGCAGTCGATGGCCGTCCAGGTGCGTGCGATGCTCGCGCTGCAGGAACGCGGCGCGGCGACGCTCGACTACGGCAACAACATCCGCCAGATGGCGCTGGAAATGGGCGTCGAGAACGCGTTCGACTTCCCGGGCTTCGTGCCGGCGTACATCCGCCCGCTGTTCTGCGAAGGCAAGGGCCCGTTCCGCTGGGTCGCGCTGTCCGGCGATCCGGAAGACATCTACAAGACCGACCAGAAGGTGAAGGAGCTGATCCCCGACGATCCGCACCTGCACAACTGGCTCGACATGGCGCGTGAGCGTATCGCGTTCCAGGGCCTGCCGGCGCGGATCTGCTGGGTCGGCGTGAAGGATCGCTATCGCCTCGGCCAGGCGTTCAACGAGATGGTGAAGAACGGCGAACTGAAGGCGCCGATCGTGATCGGTCGCGATCACCTCGATACGGGTTCGGTCGCGAGCCCGAACCGCGAGACGGAATCGATGAAGGACGGTTCGGACGCCGTGAGCGACTGGCCGCTGCTGAACGCGCTGCTGAACACCGCGGGCGGCGCATCGTGGGTGTCGCTGCACCATGGCGGCGGCGTCGGCATGGGCTTCTCGCAGCACTCGGGCGTCGTGATCGTCGCCGACGGCACGGCTGACGCGCACGAGCGTCTCGGTCGCGTGCTGCTGAACGATCCGGCCACGGGCGTGATGCGCCATGCGGATGCCGGCTACGAACTCGCGCAGCAGACGGCCCGCGAAGCCGGCCTGAAGCTGCCGATGCTCGGCCGCTGAGCATGACGGCGCTCGACCACGCGCCGGGGAATGCGACGCTGGCCGTCGCGCTGATCCGCGCGGCGGATCTCGTCGCGTCGCCGTGGAAGAACGGTGGCGGCGTGACGCGTGAAATCGGCGCGTTCCCGCCCGGCGCGGCGCTCGATACGTTCGCGTGGCGCGTGAGCGTCGCCGACGTGGGCACGGCCGGGCCGTTCTCGCGTTTCGACGGCATCGACCGCACGCTCGTGCTGCTGTCCGGCGCGGGCATGACGCTGGCCGAGGAGGGCGGCACGCGCCACGTGCTCGATGCGCCGCTCGCCCGCGCGGATTTCGCGGGCGAGACGGCGATCGACGCGACGCTGCACGACGGCGCGACGCGCGACTTCAACCTGATGACGCGCCGTTCGGCCGCGCGTGGCGCACTCGACGTGTGGCGCGCGGGCGTGCACCGCGTCGCGCCGGCCGATACCGTGCTGCTGTTTTGCGCGGCCGGCGCGGTGGGCATCGACCTCGACGGCACGCACTACGCGCTGGAAGACATGGACACGTTGCGGCTCGACGGGCCGCGGCGTGCGTTTGACGTCGTCGTGAGCGGAGGCGGCGCACTGCTGGCCGTCTCGCTTGCCGTCGGCGAACGAGACTGAACGCATGAAACCGACTGTCTGGCATCACCTGAGGCTGTGTCCGCACGGCCATCCCGACGAGACGATCGACGACGCGGCGATCGCCGTCGACGAAACCGGCACGATCGCGTGGCTCGGCGCGTTGTCCGCGCTGCCGCACGGTTACGCGCACTGGCAGCGCGAGGACCTGCACGGCGCGTGGGTGACGCCGGGGCTCGTCGATTGCCATACGCACCTCGTGTACGGCGGCACGCGCGCCGACGAATTCGCACAACGGCTCGCGGGCGTCAGCTACGAGGAAATCGCGCGGCAGGGCGGCGGGATCGTGTCGACGGTGCGCGCGACGCGCGCGGCCGACGAGACGACGCTGTTCGTGCAGGCCGCCGCGCGCCTGCAGCCGCTGCTCGCCGAAGGCGTGACCGCGATCGAGATCAAGTCGGGCTACGGGCTCGACCTCGCGAGCGAGCGCAAGATGCTGCGCGTCGCGCGCCAGCTCGGCGAGCGCTTCCCGGTCACCGTCTATACGACCTTCCTCGGCGCGCATGCGCTGCCGCCGGAATACGCGGGCCGCGCGGACGAATACATCGACGAAGTGTGCGACCGCATGCTGCCGACGCTGGCCGACGAAGGGCTCGTCGACGCGGTCGACGTGTTCTGCGAACGCATCGGCTTTTCGCTCGCGCAGACCGAGCGCGTGTTCGAGGCCGCGACGCGGCGCGGGCTGCCGGTGAAGCTGCATGCGGAGCAACTGTCGAATGCGGGCGGGACGGCGCTCGCCGCGCGTTACCGCGCGCTGTCCGCCGACCATCTGGAATTTCTCGACGAAGCGGGCATCGAGGCGATGAAGGCGGCCGGTACGGTCGCCGTGCTGCTGCCCGGCGCGTACTACTTCATCCGCGAAACGCAGCTGCCGCCGATCGATCTGCTGCGCAAGCACGGCGTGCCGATCGCGCTCGCGACCGATCACAACCCCGGCACGTCGCCGCTCGAATCGCTGCTGCTGACGCTGAACATGGGCTGTACGCTGTTCCGCATGACGGTGCCCGAGGTGCTGCAGGGCGTCACGCGCCATGCGGCCGCGGCGCTGGGCCGCGCGGATCGCCACGGCGCGCTCGAGGTCGGTCGCCAGGCCGATTTCGCCGTGTGGTCGGTCGGCTCGCTGGCCGAGCTGGCGTACTGGATCGGCCGGCCGCTGTGCGAGCAGGTCGTACGCGGCGGCACGACCGTGTTTCGCCGGATGAACGGATAAGTTTGACGACGGACCGGGCTCGGTACGTGACGTACCGGGTCCGGCCGACGCTTTGCAGGGGACCGGAGCCGGTGCGCAACGGGCGCACTCCGGTCGATCGCCGCGAGGCCGGCGCTGGCGCGACGCGCTCGCGCCTGCCGGCTGCGGCACCGGGCCGGACGGGATTGCTCAAGCGCTCGATCCGGTCGATGAGGACACGCAATGACCGATACCCTGTTGTTCGCGGACCATGCCTATCTGCCCGAGGGCTGGCGCCGTAACGTGCTGCTGCGCTGGGACGCCGCCGGCACGCTGACCGACGTGACACCCGACACCGATGCGCCGGCAGGCGTCGCGCGCGCGGCCGGGCCGGTGCTGCCCGGCATGCCGAACCTGCATTCGCACGCGTTCCAGCGCGCGATGGCGGGGCTCACCGAATACCGCGCGAATCCCGCCGACAGTTTCTGGAGCTGGCGCGACCTGATGTACCGCTTCGCGTTGAAGATCACGCCCGACGCGCTCGCGGCGATCGCGCGCTGGCTGTATGTCGAGATGCTCAAGTGCGGTTACACGTCGGTGTGCGAATTCCATTACGTGCATCACGCGCAGGACGGCTCGCGCTATCCGCAGATCGCGGAGCTCGGCACGCGCGTGATCGACGCCGCGCGCGCGGCCGGCATCGGCATCACGATGCTGCCCGTGTCGTACCAGTTCGCCGGCTTCGGCGACAAGCTGCCGCGCGACGACCAGCGCCGCTTCATCAACACGCCCGACGGCGTGCTCGAACTGCTCGACGCGATGCGTCGCGTGGCGCCGGAACATGGCGGGTTGCGCTATGGCGTCGCGCCGCACTCGCTGCGCGCGGTGTCCGAGAACGGGCTGCGTGTGCTGCTCGAAGGGTTGCCCGGCGATGCGCCGGTGCATATCCACATCGCCGAGCAGACGGCCGAAGTCGACGACTGCGTGCGCGCCTATGGCGCACGCCCCGTGCAATGGCTGCTCGATCGCTTCGACGTCGATGCGCGCTGGTGCCTCGTGCATGCGACGCACGTCGACGCGGCCGAGACGGCGGCGCTCGCGAAGCGCCGCGCGGTCGCGGGCCTGTGCCTGACGACCGAAGCGAACCTCGGCGACGGCGTATTTCCGGCCGTCGACTACCTCGCGCAGGGCGGCGTGATCGGCATCGGTTCGGACAGCCACGCGTCGGTCGACTGGCGCTCGGAGCTGCGCCTGCTCGAATACGGGCAGCGGCTCGTGCACCGCGCCCGCAACGTGCTGGCGAGCGACACGCAGGCGCACGTCGCCGATCGCCTGTTCGATGCGTCGCTCGCGGGCGGCGCGCAGGCGAGCGGGCGGCGCATCGGTGCGCTGCGCGCGGGTTGCCGCGCCGACTGGCTCGTGCTCGATCCCGATCATCCGGCGATCGCCGAACACGACAGCGCGGCATGGCTGTCGGGCATCGTGTTCGCCGAGCACGGCGAGACGCCGGTGCTCGACGTCTATACGGGCGGCGAGCGCGTCGTGAGCGGCCGCCGCCATCGCGACGAAGCCGTCGCGTATGCCGACTACCGCGCCGCGCTGGCGCAACTGCTGCGCTGAACGCGCGGCAACCGGCGCACGCGGCATGCGTGCGCCGGCCGACTCTTACGGTGAGGCGACATGACTGAACAACCGGCTGTATTCACGCTGAAGCAGGGCACGCTGCCGCTGCTGATCTCGATTCCGCACGCAGGCACGCACATTCCCGACGACATCGCCGCGACGATGACACCCGACGCGCGCTTCGTCGACGATTGCGACTGGCATCTCGAGCGGCTGTACGGCTTCGCGGCCGATCTCGGTGCATCGATCCTCGTGCCGTCGCATGCGCGTTACGTCGTCGACCTGAACCGTCCGCCCGACAACGAGAACCTGTATCCGGGGCAGGACACGACGGGGCTCGTGCCGGTCGATACATTCGACAAGGCGCCGCTGTATCCGGCCAACGCGCTGCCCGGCAACGGCGAGATCATGCGTCGCCGCGATCGCTACTGGCTGCCGTATCACGACGCGCTGCAACGCGAGATCGCGCGCCTGAAGGGCGAACACGGCCGCGTGCTCGTGTGGGAAGCGCATTCGATCCGCTCGCACGTGCCGCGTTTCTTCGACGGCCGCCTGCCGGACTTCAACTTCGGCACATCGAGCGGCGCGAGTGCGGCGCCTGGTCTCGCGGAAGCGCTGACCGCGCGTGTGCTCGCACACGGCGGCTATACGGCCGTCGCGAACGGGCGTTTCAAGGGCGGCTACATCACGCGTCACTATGGCGTGCCCTCGACCGGCGTCGAGGCCGTGCAGCTCGAACTGTCGCAGATCACCTACATGGAAGAGACGCGTCCGTACGCGTACGACGAAGCGCGTGCAGCGCGGATCGTGCCGCTGCTGCAGACACTCGTCGAAACCGCGCTCGCGCATCGTTGAGCCCGGGCCGCCTCCATGCGGCACCGCGGCGGGGCAGTGCGCTCCGCCCCGTCGGCACGTAGCAGGCAAGCCGACGCAATGCACAAAACGGCATCGATCCGGCGCGATCGATGCCGTTTTTTCGTCTGATCGATGTCGTCATCGGCCCCTGAAAATTTGACGCAATTTTTAAGTGATATAAGCTGAATGTCAGGAAGTCGTCACGCGCGCGCCGGCGGCGAGGCCATCGACGATGGCCGGACTGCGCCGGAATTCGCTGCGAGACATCTTGCTGACGTGTCGCCACGCGGCATTGCGACACGTGTCCTGCCTCCATCAGTCAGTCGAGTACGATCGTGAAAGCCGCCAGCCCTTCGATACGCCGGACGCGAAGTCCGTCGGCGGGCGCGCCGCCTCAGGCCGGGCCGAACCGGCATGCTGATCGCGGCACGCGCGCCGCCCCGTTAAGCGAGCCTCGCTTCTTCGCCATTTCCCATTGCGGCCCGCGCCGCTTCAATCTCGTGACCGCGCACCTGTGCAGCGCGGTGCAGTGCGACGGCAGCGCATCGTTGTTGCCCTAGCGCCCCTTTCCGCTTCCGTCCGGGGCCATACCGCCGGTTGCCGCGGCATTCGCGCGGCAGGATCGCGCCGGCGCCTGCGCCTGCGCCGGCGCCGGCGCCGGCGTTGGCGCTGCGCGATTGCATGCGCGTGCGGCGTACCCGCGAACCTGCATCGTTGCGCGCGCGAGCGTGTCGCGCGCCATCACCGGAGAGACGCCGATGCGCGCACGACCGATCGTAGCCGTCACCGCGGACCGCATCCTGCGCGGCGCCCATCCGAACCACACGGCGGGTGAGAAGTACCTCGCCGCCGTCGTCGACGGCGCCGGCGCGCTGGCGTTCGTGCTGCCCGCGCTCGGCGCGCGGCAGCCGGCCGACGCGATCGTCGCGGCAATCGACGGGCTGCTGTTGACCGGCAGCTATTCGAACGTCGAGCCGCATCATTACGGCGGCGCCGCCAGCGCGCCCGACACGCTGCACGATCCGGCGCGCGACGCGACCGCGTTGCCGCTGATCCGCGCGGCGATCGACGCGGGGGTGCCCGTGCTCGCGATCTGCCGCGGCATGCAGGAGCTGAACGTCGCGTACGGCGGCACGCTGCATCAGCGGCTGCATGCGACGACCGGTTTCGACGACCATCGCGAACGGCCGGCCGACCCGCTCGAACGGCAGTACGGCCCCGCGCACGTCGTGCAGCTCGCGCCAGGCGGCCTGCTGCAGCGGGTCGCGCGCGGCGCACACGAGGCGACGGTCAATTCCCTGCACGACCAGGGCATCGCGCGGCTGGGCGCCGGGCTCGCCGTCGAAGCGAGCGCGCCCGACGGGCTGGTCGAGGCCGTCAGCGTGCGCGGCGCGCGTGCATTCGCGCTGGGCGTGCAGTGGCATCCCGAATGGCGCTACGCGGAGCAGCCGCTGTCGCGCGACATCTTCGCGGCATTCGGCGCGGCGTGCCGCGCGCGCATGACGCACCGCATGCATGCTGCTGGCGGCGCGACGCCGTCGCCGGCCGCATCCGACATCGACATCGACATCGACCAACGAGGCCGATCATGCAACCCGAACTGAGCGAATTCCTGCGACAGCACCGTATCACCGAAGTCGAGGCGATCATTCCCGACATGGCCGGCATCGCGCGCGGCAAGATCATTCCACGCAACAAGTTCGAATCCGGCGAATCGATGCGCCTGCCGCAGGCCGTGATGGTGCAGACCGTCACCGGCGACTATCCGGAAGACGGCACGCTGACCGGCGTGACCGATCCCGACATGGTGTGCGTGCCCGATCCGTCGACGATCTGCCTGATCCCGTGGGCGGTCGATCCGACCGCGCAGGTGATCCACGATTGCGTGCATTTCGACGGCTCGCCGGTCGAGATTTCGCCGCGCTACGTGCTGCGCCGCGTGCTCGACCTGTACGAGGCGAAGGGCTGGAAACCCGTGGTCGCGCCCGAGCTCGAGTTTTATCTGGTCGACATGAACGCCGACCCCGACCTGCCGCTGCGGCCGCCCGTCGGCCGCACGGGGCGGGCGGAAACGGGCCGCCAGTCGTATTCGATCGAGGCCGTCAACGAGTTCGATCCGCTGTTCGAGGACATCTACGAGTACTGCGAAATGCAGGGGCTCGATATCGAGACGCTGATTCACGAAGTCGGCGCCGCGCAGATGGAGATCAACTTCGTGCATGGCGACGCGCTGCCGCTGGCCGACCAGGTGTTCCTGTTCAAGCGCACGGTGCGCGAGGCCGCGCTGCGTCACAACATGTATGCGACGTTCATGGCCAAGCCGATGGAAAACGAACCGGGTTCCGCGATGCACATTCATCAGAGCCTTGCGGACATGCGCACCGGGCGCAATCTGTTCGCCGACGAAAACGGCGCCGTGTCGCCGCTGTTCCGCAGCTATCTGGCGGGGTTGCAGAAGTACACGCCGGCGCTGATGCCGATCTTCGCGCCGTACATCAATTCGTACCGCCGCCTGTCGCGCTTCATGGCCGCGCCGATCAACGTGCAGTGGGGCTACGACAACCGCACGGTGGGCTTTCGCATTCCGCAGTCGAGCCCCGTCGCGCGCCGCATCGAGAACCGGATTCCGGGCGTCGACTGCAACCCGTACCTCGCGTTCGCGGCGACGCTCGCCGCCGGCTATCTCGGCATGACGCAACAGCTCGCGCCGACCGAGCCGATCGCATCGGACGGCTACGACCTGCCGTATCAGCTGCCACGTAACCTCGAGGAAGGCATCTCGCTGATGGCCGCGTGCGAGCCGCTCGCCGGCATCCTCGGCGACAAGTTCGTGAAGGCCTACCTGGCGTTGAAGGAAACCGAATACGAAGCGTTCTTCCGCGTGATCAGCTCGTGGGAACGCAGGCACCTGCTGCTGCACGTGTAAGCGTGCGGCGCTGTTTGACGGAGAAAACATGACCGATCGAAACGAAGCTTTTCCGCCGCGCTCGACCGCCGATTTTCGCGCGCTCGACGCCGCGCACCACATTCACCCGTTCTCCGACATGGGCGCGCTCAACCGCGCCGGCAGCCGCGTGATCGTGAAGGCCGACGGCGTCTACCTGTGGGACTCGGACGGCAACAAGGTGATCGACGGGATGGCTGGTCTGTGGTGCGTGAACGTCGGCTACGGCCGCAAGGAACTCGCCGACGCCGCGTATCGCCAGATCCAGGAACTGCCGTTCTACAACACGTTCTTCAAGACCACGCACCCGCCGGTGATCGAGCTTTCCGCGATGCTTGCGGAAGTCACGCCCGCCGGCTTCAACCACTTCTTCTATTGCAACAGCGGCTCGGAAGGCAACGACACCGTGCTGCGTCTCGTGCATCAGTACTGGCGCGTGCAAGGCAAGCCGCAGAAGAAATACGTGATCTCGCGCAAGAACGGTTACCACGGCTCGACGATCGCGGGGGGCACGCTCGGCGGGATGGGCTACATGCACGAGCAGATGCCGTCGAAGGTCGAGCACATCGTGCACATCGACCAGCCGTATTTCTTCGGCGAAGCGCAAGCAGGCGAGACGCCCGAAGCATTCGGCCTCGCCCGCGCGCAGCAGCTCGAAGCGAAGATTCTCGAACTCGGTGCGGAGAACGTCGCGGCGTTCATCGGTGAGCCGTTCCAGGGCGCGGGCGGCGTGATCTTCCCACCGTCGACGTACTGGCCGGAGATCCAGCGGATCTGCCGCAAGTACGACATCCTGCTGGTCGCCGACGAAGTGATCGGCGGCTTCGGGCGCACCGGCGAATGGTTCGCGCACCAGCACTTCGGCTTCGAGCCGGACCTGATCACGATGGCCAAGGGCCTCACGTCGGGCTACGTGCCGATGGGTGCCGTGGGCATTCACGAGCGCGTCGCACGCCCGATCATCGACAACGGCGAATTCAATCACGGCCTCACGTACTCGGGTCACCCGGTGGCGGCGGCCGTCGCGGTCGCGAACCTGAAGCTGCTGCGCGACGAGGGGATCGTCGAGCGGGTGAAGACCGATATCGGGCCGTATTTCCAGCGTCGGCTGCGTGACGTGCTGGGCGACCATCCGATCGTCGGGGAGATCGCGGGAGCGGGGCTGGTCGCCGGTGTTCAACTGGCGCGCGACCGGGGGCGGCGCGAGCGCTTCGGCGCGGACGTCGATGTCGGCACGATCTGCCGCGACTTCTGCTTCAACGGCAACCTGATCATGCGCGCGACCGGCGACCGGATGCTGCTGTCGCCGCCGCTCGTGATTCGCGAGACGGAGGTCGACGAGATCGTCGACAAGGCGAAGCGCGCGTTCGACGCGACGGCGGAGCGGGTGGGGCACGGACGGTAAGCCGGTACCTGCGTGCGGCGTGGCGTCGAATGACGTGGCGCCCGCGTCGCGGGACACGCGCGACGCCAAAACGAAAAGGGCCTGCGTCGTGAGACGCAGGCCCTTGAATTCTTTGGTGGGCGGTACTGGGATCGAACCAGTGACCCCTGCCGTGTGAAGGCAGTGCTCTACCGCTGAGCTAACCGCCCAAAGAAGAATCAAATTATGTCAGAGATTTTGGGGCTCGTAAAGCCCTTTCTGCAAATTTTTTCAAATAGCCGCAAGCACCGGTTCGCGCGCTCAGCCCGCCAGCGCAGGCAGCGCGTCGATCGACGCGCGCACGTAGCCGGCAAAGCGCAGCGCCACCGGTTCGGCGGTGCCGCTGCGTTTCAGCGCGAGCGTGCGCGATTCGAGCGACGCATCCTTCAGCGGCAGGAACACGAGCCGGTCGCTTTTCGCCTGCTGCAGCACGCGCGGCACCAGCGCGATGCCCATCCCGAACTCGATCATCGACAGGATCGTCTGCCACAGCCGCGCCTCGTGGCGGATCAGCGGACTGAATCCCGCGTTCACGCACTGCGCGATGATCAGGTCGTGATAGTGCGGCGCGGCGTCGCGCGGAAACAGGATGAACGGTTCCGTCGCGAGCGTGGCGAGCGCGACCTGCCTGCGCCGCGCCAGTGGATGCGCGGCCGGCAGGCAGCACACGAACGGCTCCGCATAGACGGCCACCGATTCGACCTCGGGCGGGAAGTGGCCCCAGTGCGCATAGCCGAGATCGATCTGGCCGCGCTGGATCGCCTGCACCTGCGCGTGCGTGTTCATCTCGCTCAGCACGACCTCGACGCCCGGATAGTCGGCTTCGAAGCGCCGCACGGCGTCGGGCAGCCCGCGATACAGCATTGAATGGACGAAGCCGATCCGCAGCCGGCCGGCGAGCCCCGACGCGGAGCGCACCGTCAGGCGCTCGGCTTCGTCCGCCTGCAGCAGCAGCCGGCGCGCTTCGCCGAGCAGCACCTCGCCCGCGTTGGTCAGCGCGACCGTCTTGTTGGTGCGCGAGAACAGCTGCACGCCGAGCGCGTCCTCGAACTTGCGGATGTCGAAACTCAGCGCCGGCTGCGAGATGAACAGGCGCTTCGCCGCGCGCCCGAAATGCAGCTCCTCGGCGACCGCCACGAAGTAGCGCAACTGCCTCAGTTCCACGGTGTCTCCTCCCGGCGTCGGCATCGATAAGCGATCTCTATCGTACCGGACAAATCCTGTATTGGACGCTTATCGATCGCGCGCCTACGCTCTGCGGGAGGCTCGATGCAGGACCGGCCGGGCGCTGCGGCGCGCGGCCCGGTCGCTGCACCGGCAACCCAGGAGACGCACGCATGAACGACACCGCTCGCACGCCGGACACCGGCGCATCCAATATTCCCGATACCCGAGGCATCAATTTCTTCACCCTCGATCCCGATCTCGGCGCGTTGCTGAAGCTGCATCTCGGCGACGCGCACTATGCCGAACTCGAGCCGCGGCTGCGCGCACTCGGCACGCGCGTGTCGGGCGAACTCGACGAATGGGCGTCGCGCGCGGACAAGCATCCGCCCGTGCTCGAGCATCGCAACCGGCGCGGCGAGGCCGTGCAGCGGATCGACAAGGACCCGGCGTACGTCGCGCTCGAACGCGTCGCGTATGCGGAGCTCGGGCTCGCATCACTGAGCCATGGAGCCGAAACCGTGCCGCCGCTCGTCAAGTACGCGCTGACGTTCCTGTTCGTGCAGGCGGAATTCGGGCTGTGCTGCCCGGTCAGCATGACCGATTCGCTGACGCGCACGCTGCGCCGCTTCGGCGATCCCGCGCTCGTCGCGCGCTACCTGCCGCGGCTCGCATCGCGCGACTTCGACACGCTATACCAGGGCGCGATGTTCATGACCGAGCAGGCGGCCGGCTCCGACGTCGGCCGTATCGCGACGCGCGCGACCTGCGAAACCGACGCGCACGGCGAGACCGTCTGGCGCCTGACCGGCGACAAGTGGTTCTGCTCGAACGCGGACGCCGATCTCGCGATGGTGCTCGCGCGGCCCGACGGCGCGCCGGACGGCATCAAGGGCCTCGCGCTGTTCCTGCTGCCGAAGACGCTGCCGGACGGCACGCGCAACCGCTACCGGATCGTGCGCCTGAAGGACAAGCTCGGTAGCCGTTCGATGGCCAGCGGCGAGATCGCGCTCGAAGGTGCGCAGGCGTACCTGATCGGCGAGATCGGCCGCGGCTTTCACCAGATGGCCGACATGATCAACATGTCGCGGCTGTCGAACGGCGTGCGCGCGGCGGGGCTGATGCGGCGCGCGCTGAACGAAGCGCTGCACGTCGCCGCGCATCGCGAGGCATTCGGCCGCAAGCTGATCGAGATGCCGCTGATGCAGCGCCAGTTGATGAAGATGCTGCTGCCGGCCGAGGCCGCACGCGCGATGTTCATGCAGATCGCGCTGCTGCTGCCGCAGGCCGACGCGGGCGACGAGCAGGCCGCGCGCTGCGTGCGGATCCTGACGCCGCTGATCAAGTTCCGCGCTTGCCGCGACGTGCGCCGCGTGACGGGCGACGCGATGGAAGTGCGCGGCGGCACCGGCTATATCGAGGAATGGAGCGATGCGCGGCTCGTGCGCGACGCGCACCTCGGTTCGATCTGGGAAGGCACGAGCAACATCGTCGCGCTCGACGTCGTGCGTGCCGCGCAGCGCGAGCATGCGCTCGACGCGCTGCGGACGTTCCTCGGCGATCGTCTGGGCGCGGCGCCGCTGCCCGAGGCGAGCCGCACGGCGCTGCGGCGCATCCTCGTACGGGCATGCGATGCACTTGCGAGGGTGGCCGGGGAAGGCGACGACGCGCGCGTGCGGCAGGCCGCGTCCGCGCTGTACTACGCGAGCGCGGCCGTGCTGATGGCCTGCGAGGGCGCACGGCTCGCGCCGGATTTCCGGCGTCTCGCGCTCGCGCACCTGATCGTGCGGCACAAGCTGCTGCCGGTCGATCCGCTCGCGCCGACCCCGCGCGACGACGAATCGGCCGCGTCCGACGCGCTGCTGCGTGGCCTGCCGGTCGCGCTCGACATGGCGCTCGACCTGCTGCCGGAGGTCGAACGATGAACCCGACGCGTGGCGCACTGGACGGCCTGAAGGTCGTCGACCTGAGCCGGGTGCTCGGCGGCCCGTACTGCACGCAGGCGCTCGCCGACCACGGTGCGACGGTGATCAAGATCGAGCCGCCCGCCGGCGACGAGACGCGCGGCTGGGGGCCGCCGTTCCTCGGCGACACGGCGTGGTACTTCATGGGCGTGAACCGCAACAAGGAAGGGTTGGCGCTCGACCTGTCGCACGACGAAGGGCGCGCGATCCTGTGGCGCCTGCTCGAAGAAGCGGACGTGCTCGTCGAGAATTTCAAGCCGGGCACGCTCGCGCGCTGGGGGATGGACTACGCACGCGACCTGCAGCCGCTTTTCCCGCGCCTGATCCACTGCGCGGTGACGGGCTTCGGCGACGACGGCCCGCTCGGCGGGCTGCCGGGCTACGACGCGGTGATCCAGGCGATGGCCGGGCTGATGAGCGTGAACGGCGAACGCGACGGCGACGCGACGCGCATCGGTTTGCCGATCGTCGACATGGTCACGGGGCTCAACGCGCTCGCCGGCATCCTGCTGGCGCTCGCGGAGCGCGAGAAGAGCGGGCGCGGGCAGTCGATCGACGTCGCACTGTACGACTGCGGCGTGTCGCTGCTGCATCCGCACCTGCCGAATTTCTTCGGCTCGGGCCGCGTGCCGGAACGCAGCGGCAACGCGCATCCGAACATCGCGCCGTACGACAGCTATCGCACGGCGACCGTGCCGATCTTCCTCGCAGTCGGCAACGACCGACAGTTCGCGCGGTTGGTCGCACATCTTGGCGCGCCCGCGCTCGCCGCCGATCCGCGCTTCGTCGACAACCGCAGCCGCTGCGCGCACCGGCCCGAGCTGAAGGCCGAACTGGAAGCGCGGCTCGCCGCGCACGCGTGCGAGCCGCTGGCGCGCGACCTGATGGCGGCCGGCGTGCCGTGCGGGCCGGTGCGCACGGTGGCCGACGTCGCGCACGATCCGCACGCGCTGCATCGCAGCCTGTTCGTCGAGATCGGCGCGTATCGCGGCACCGCGTCGCCGGTGAAGCTGTCGCGCACGCCGGCCACCTACCGGTCGGCGCCGCCCGCGCTCGGCCGCGACACGCGCGCGGTGCTCGACCGGCTCGGCGTCGATCGCGCGCTTCAGCAACGACTGCTCGATGCCGGCGTGCTGAAGACGGCCGCCGGCGAGTCGCCGCCCGACTGACACGACGCCGCCGGCCGGCGGCGTGATGCCGGCCACCCGGGAAAGGCGCGCGCGAGTCGCGCCCCCGATCATCACAATATGGAGACATCGATGAGCCGTCCGCAATCCCCGCCCGCAGCACAACCGCGGCCCGGCCGCGCCGCCCTCGCGGCGTTCGTCGGCACCACGATCGAGTGGTACGACTTCTACATCTACGGCACGGCCGCGGCGCTCGTGTTCGGCAAGGTGTTCTTTTCGAGCACGATGGACCCCGGCGTCGCGACGCTGCTCGCGTTCGTCACGTTCTGGGCCGGCTTCGCCGCGCGGCCGCTCGGCGGCATCGTGTTCGGCCATCTCGGCGATCGCGTCGGCCGCAAGACCGCGCTCGTGATCACGCTGGTGATGATGGGGCTCGCGACGACCGGCATCGGCCTGCTGCCCGGTTACGCGTCGATCGGCGTGTGGGCGCCGGCGGGCCTCGTCGCGCTACGCGTGCTGCAGGGCATCGCGGTCGGCGGCGAGTGGGGCGGCGCGGTGCTGATCGCGAGCGAGAATGCGCCGAAGCATCGCAGCATCCTGTATGCGGCGTTCGCGCAGCAAGGCTCGCCCACCGGCAACCTGCTGGCCACGGCGGCATTCTTCGTGCTGAGCGCGCTGCCGACCCCGTCGTTCCTGATGTGGGGCTGGCGCATTCCGTTCCTGCTGTCGGCCGTGCTCGTGATCATCGGCATGGTGATCCGGCTGAGGCTCGAGGAGTCGGTCGACATGCAGCGCGTGCTCGCGCGCAAGCGCACGGTCAAGCTGCCGCTGCGCGACGTCGTGCGCGACCACTGGGTCGTCGTGCTGCTTGCGGCCGGCACGCTGCCGGTGATCAACGTCACGTATTTCCGCAGCACGTTCGCTTTGTCGTGGGCGACGAAGACGCTCGGCTACGCGCAGGGCACGTTCCTCGGCATCCTGTCGATCTCGCTCGTCGTGCAATTCCTGATGCAGCCGGTCGGCGCGTGGTTTGTGTCGAAGGTCGACATGCGGCGCGCGATGTGCTGGATCCTGATTCCGGAAATCGTGCTGATGCCCGTGATGTTCCATGCGCTCGCGACGCGTTCGTACTGGGTCGCCGTCGCGGGCATGTGCATTTCGACGATTCCGTCGGCGATGTTCTACGGCGCGGTCGGCGGCGTGCTCGCGCGCGTGTTTCCGGCCAACATCCGCTATACGGGCCTGTCGCTCGCGTATCAGTTGAGTGCGCTGGTCGTCGGCGGCGGTACGCCGGTGCTCGCGCAGGCGATCCTCAATGCGACCGGCAGCATCGTCGGCGTCGCGATCGCGTCGGGGCTGTACGCGCTCGTGTCGCTGGCGTGCATGCTGGCGCTGCTCAATCGCACCGGATATCGCGCCGACGAGCTGTCGAGCGCCGAGCGCAGCGATGCGGCCGAGTGGGGCGCCGAAGGCGCGAGCGCCGATCGTCCGGTCGGCGAGCCGGCGCAGCCGGACGATCGCGGCACGTTGAAACCGGCGGGTTGAGCGGTGGAGGCCGGCGTGATTCGGCACGCTGGCGATGCGGCGATTCGGTGATTCGGCGCTCCGTCGGCCTCGCGCGCCGCACCGAGCGTGCGTCGCGCGGCGTCGGCTCGCACCGGATCACGCGTCCCAAAAGCAAACGGCACCGTGCGATCCACGGTGCCGTTCGGCCGTTTGCTTCAAGTCACGACGAGATCGGCGCTGCCGGCCGTCGCGAGTCGAGCGTCGCTTTAGCCTTCCGTCGGCGGCACGTAGCCGGACGCCTGGTCCGCGCCGTCGCCGAAGAAGTACTTCTCCGTCTGCTTCATCAGGTACTGGCGCGCGCGCGGGTCGGCCATGTTCAGGCGGTTTTCGTTGATCAGCATCGTTTGCTGCTTGAGCCAGCCTTGCCACGCTTCCTTCGAGACGCTCTCGTAAATGCGCTTGCCGAGTTCGCCCGGCAGCGGCGGGAAATCGAGGCCTTCGGCTTCCTTGCCGAGCTTCGCGCATTGGATCATTCGAGCCATCGTGTACTTCTCCTGTAATCGGTGTCTGGGGGGAAGGGCAGTCGTGCCTGCGCTCAGAGCTGCTTCATCAGCACGAGCGACTTGCGCTGCCAGTTATAGAGTTTGCGGCGGTCTTCCGGCAGGTCGTCGACGCTGACCTTGACGAAGCCGCGCTTGAGGAACCAGTGCTCGGTGCGCGTCGTGAGCACGAAGATGTGCGTGAGGCCGCGCGCGCGGGCGCGCTGCTCGATGCGCTTGAGCAGGCGTTCGCCGTCGCCCGAGCCCTGCGCTTCCGGCGCGACCGTCAGGCACGCCATCTCGCCGATCTTCTCCTGCTGGTACGGGTACAGCGCCGCGCAGCCGAACAGCACGCCATCGTGCTCGATCACCGAGAAGTGGTCGATGTCGCGTTCGATCTGGTGGCGGCCGCGCCGCACCAGCGTACCGTCGGACTCGAGCGGCTCGATCAGCGACAGGATGCCGCCGACGTCGTCCGGCGTCGCCTCGCGCAGGCTTTCGAGGTTCTCGTACGAGATCATCGTGCCGACGCCGTCGTGCAGGAACAGTTCGAGCAGCATGCTGCCGTCGAGCGACTGCGGGATCAGGTGGGCCCGGGTCACGCCGCCGCGGCACGCGCGGATCGAGTGCTTCAGGAAGAACGCGTCGTCGCCCTGGATGTTGCCGGAATCGAGCAGCTCGGCCGCCGCGTCGAGCGACATTTCGCGCACCAGCTCGCCTTCGTCGTCGACGATGCCGGGCCCGTCGGTCAGGAAGATGATCTTGTCGGCGCGCAGCGCGATCGCGGCCGCCGACGCGACGTCTTCCATCGACAGGTTGAAGGCCTCGCCGGTCGGCGAGAAACCGAGCGGCGACAGCAGCACGAGCTTGCGGCTCGCGAGCGAATGACGGATCGATTCGGCGTCGATCTTGCGCACGATGCCCGTGTGCGCGAAATCGACCCCGTCGAGAATCCCCACCGGCCGCGCGGTCACGAAGTTGCCGGACACGACGCTGATGTGCGCGTGCGCCATCGGCGAGTTCGGCAGACCCTGGCTGATCGCGGCCTCGATGTCGAGACGCACTTCGCCGGCCGCTTCCTTCGCCGATTCGAGCGCGCGCGCATCGGTGATGCGCAGCCCGTGCGAAAACTCGGATTCGACACCGTGCAGGCTCAGCTGCTCCTCGACCTGCGGGCGCGAGCCGTGCACCAGCACGATCTGGATGCCCATCGCCTGCAGGAGCGCGATGTCGGACACGAGCGCATTCAGCAGCCCCTGCTGCACCACCTCGCCGCCGAACCCCACGACGAACGTGCTGTTGCGGAACTTGTGGATATAGGGCGCGACGGAGCGCATCCAGTCGACGAACTGCGCGTGGCTGGCGGCCGAATCGTCGGCGGCCGGCGGCGTCGCGGCGCCGGTCTGGGCGGGAGGGAGGTCGGTTTGGGAATTCATGGGCGGGATTATAATGCGCCCCCATGTCGAATGTTTCTAAAAGTCCCGCGCCGACGCGGGCCAATACGCCGTCGGCGAAGCACCCGGATGGTGCGGCCGATGCGCGCGAGCAGCAGGGCCAGCCGCCGCGCCAGCAGCAGGGCATGCCGGCGGGCAAGCCGGCACCCGCACCGCGCGGGCCGCGCAATGACGAACGGCGCGGCGACGCGCGCCAGCCGGCCGCGAAGGGCGCGCCGCCGGCAACGGGCGAGTGCGCCCCGCGCCGCGAACGTGCGCCGCGTGCCGCGGTGGCACCGAATCCCGTCCCGCCGATCACGTACCCCGAAAGCCTGCCCGTGTCGGGCAAGCGCGACGAAATCGCGCGCGCGATCGCCGGTCATCAGGTTGTCATCGTCTGCGGCGAAACCGGCTCGGGCAAGACCACGCAGTTGCCGAAGATCTGTCTCGATCTCGGCCGCGGCCTCGGCGCCGGCGGCACGGGCCTGATCGGCCATACGCAGCCGCGGCGCCTGGCCGCATCGTCGACCGGCCGCCGCATCGCCGAGGAACTCGGCACGCCGTTCGGCGAGGTGGTCGGCTACAAGGTGCGCTTCACCGACAACCTCGCGCCGGGCGCATCCGTCAAGCTGATGACGGACGGCATCCTGCTCGCCGAGACGCAGACCGATCCGCTGCTGAAGGCGTACGACACGCTGATCATCGACGAGGCGCACGAGCGCAGCCTGAACATCGACTTCCTGCTCGGCTATTTGAAGGAAATCCTGCCGCGGCGGCCGGACCTGAAACTGATCGTCACGTCCGCGACGATCGATGCCGACCGTTTCGCGCGCCATTTCGGTACCGACGAGCGTCCGGCGCCCGTGATCGAGGTGAGCGGGCGGCTGTATCCGGTCGAGATGCGCTACCGCCCGGTGGCCGAGGATCGCCCGGCGGTGAAGAACGCCGAAGGCACGGGCGGCCGCGATCGCGTGAAGACCGCGCGCGAGGCCGAGCGCGACCTGATGGACGCGATCGTCGACGCGGTCGACGAGCTGTGCCGCGAAGGCCCTGGCGACGTGCTGGTGTTCCTGCCCGGCGAGCGCGAGATCCGCGAGGCGGCCGAGGCGCTGCGCAAGCATCATCCGCCGCACACCGAGATCCTGCCGCTGTTCGCGCGGCTGTCGGCGGCCGACCAGGACAAGGTGTTCAAGGCGTCGAACGCGCGCCGGATCGTGCTCGCGACCAACGTGGCCGAAACCTCGCTGACGGTGCCGGGCATCCGCTACGTGGTCGACACCGGCCTCGCGCGCGTGAAGCGCTATTCGTACCGGAACAAGGTCGAGCAGCTGCAGGTCGAGTCGATCTCGCAGGCGGCCGCGAACCAGCGTGCGGGCCGCTGCGGCCGCGTGGCCGATGGCGTCTGCATCCGCTTGTACGAGGAAAGCGACTACCAGGCGCGCGCACGCTTCACCGACCCGGAAATCCTGCGCTCGTCGCTCGCGTCGGTGATCCTGCGGATGAAATCGCTGCACCTGACGGCGATCGAATCGTTCCCGTTCCTCGAACCGCCGCCCGGCCGCGCGATCGCGGACGGCTACCAGTTGCTCAACGAACTCGGCGCGGTCGACGACGACAACGCGCTGACGCCGCTCGGCCGCGAGTTGGCGCGGCTGCCGCTCGACCCGCGCGTCGGCCGGATGATTCTCGCCGCGCGCGACCAGCAGTCGCTGCGCGAGGTGCTGATCATCGCGAGCGCGCTGTCCGTGCAGGACCCGCGCGACCGCCCGATCGAGGCGCAGGAGCAGGCCGACCACGCGCATCGCCGGTTCGCCGACGAGCGCTCCGAATTCCTGCAGTGGCTGAAGATCTGGGCGTGGTTCGAAGAGGCCGTCGCGCACAAGAAGTCGAATCGCCAGTTGATCGACGCGTGCCGGCAGAACTTCCTGTCGCACCTGCGGCTGCGCGAATGGCGCGACGTCCATTCGCAGCTGCTGACGGTCGTGCGCGAGCACGGCTGGCGACTCAACGAAGTCGAGGCCACCTACGAGCAGATTCATCTGGCCCTGTTGACGGGCCTGCTCGGCAACCTCGGGATGAAGGCCGACGACGATCCGCATTACCTTGGCGCGCGTGGCATCAAGTTCTACCTGTGGCCGGGCTCCGCGCTCGCGAAGAAGGCCGGCCGCTGGGTGATGGCGGCCGAACTGGTCGAGACGAGCCGGCTGTACGCGCGCTGCCTCGCGAAGATCGAGCCCGAGTGGGTCGAGAAGATCGGCGCGCACCTGCTGAAGAAATCGTTGTCGGAGCCGCACTGGGAGAAGCGTCCGGCGCAGGTCAGCGCATTCGAGCGCGCGACGCTGTACGGGCTGCCGATCTACCACCGGCGGCGCGTTGCGTTCGGCAAGCAGGACCCGGCGCGCGCCCGCGAGCTGTTCATCCGTGGTGCGCTGGTCGAAGGCGAATTCGACACGAAGCTGCCGTTCTTCGCGCACAACCGCAAGCTGCTCGCCGACATCGAGCAGCTCGAACACAAGTCGCGCCGCCAGGACGTGCTGGTCGACGACGAGCTGATCTACGCGTACTACGACCAGGCGATTCCCGAAGGCATCCACACGGGCGCCGCGTTCGAGCGCTGGTATCGCGACGAGGTGAAGAAGGGCGGCCAGGCGGAGGACAAGCAGCGGCTGCTGTACCTGTCGCGCGACGACCTGATGCGCCACGAGGCGGCCGGCGTCACGACCGACCTGTTTCCGAAGCGCGCGACGATGGCCGGCGTCGAGATGGCGCTCACGTATCATTTCGAGCCGGGCACGCCGCGCGACGGCGTGACGCTCGCGGTGCCGCTCTTCGCGCTGAACCAGGTCGACGCGCGCCGTTGCGAGTGGCTCGTGCCGGGGATGCTGAAGGAAAAGGTGCAGTTGCTCCTGAAGTCGCTGCCGCAGAAGCTGCGCCGGCACTGCGTGCCGCTGCCCGAGTACGCGGCCGGCTTCGTCGAGCGGATGGGCCGCGAGCGCTTCGGTGCGGGTGGGCTCGTCGAGGCGCTGATCGCCGACGTGCGCGGCGAGACGCAGGTCGCGATGAAAACGGCCGACTTCAAGCTCGAGACGTTGCCCGCGCACCTGTTCATGAACTTCAAGGTGATCGACGAGCACGGCCGCCAGCTCGCGATGGGGCGCAATCTCGCGCAGCTTCGCCAGGAACTGGGCGCGCAGGCGCAGCAGCAGTTCCAGAAGATCGCGGCGGCGTCGACGATCGCGACCGGCGGCGCCGATGCCGGCGCGGGCGACGCAGGCGATACGCCGGCGCCCGCTGCCGCGCCGGGTTCGGCGGCGAAGGGCGGCAAGCCGGGCAAGGGCGCGGCGCCGCAGACGGCCACCGCGGCGGAAACCGGCGCGACCGCGCTGTACGAGAACCTGACGACGTGGAATTTCGGCAAGCTGCCCGAGCTGCTGGAAATCCGCCGGCGCGGCCAGACGCTGTACGGCTATCCGGCGCTCGTCGACCGCGGCACGCATTGCGACGTCGAGGTGTTCGATTCGCCGGAGGAGGCCGCGCGCATCCACCGGGCCGGCTTGCGGCGGCTGTTCGCGCTGCAGCTGAAGGAGCCGATCAAGTTCCTCGAAAAGAACCTGCCGGGCCTGCGCGAGATGGCGATGCAGTACATGTCGCTCGGCACGCAGGACGAGCTGCGCGACCAGCTGATCGATACGGCGCTCGACCGCGCGTGCCTGCAGGACCCGCTGCCCGACGACGACGCGAGCTTCCACGCGCGCCGCGACGAGGGCCGCAGCCGCCTGAACCTGCTCGCGCAGGAAATCGCGCGGCTCGTCGGGCAGATCCTGGCCGAATACGCGGGCCTCGTGAAGAAGCTCGCGCAGGCGAAGCCGTTCGCGCAGGCCCATGCGGACCTGCAGCAGCAACTGGCCGCGCTGGTCGGCAAGCGTTTCGTGATCGACACGCCTTACGCTCAGCTTGCGCACTTCCCGCGCTACCTGAAGGGCATCGCGCTGCGGATCGACAAGCTGAAGGCCGATCCGGCGCGCGACGCGAAGCAGTCGGCCGACCTGCTGCCGCTCGCCCAGCAGTACCAGCGCGCGGTGTCGCAGCGCGGCGGCGTCGCCGATGCGCGGCTCGCGGAATTCCGCTGGCTGCTCGAGGAACTGCGGATTTCGCTGTTCGCGCAGGAACTGCGCACGCCGATGCCGGTCTCTGTCAAGCGTCTGCACAAGGTCTGGGAGTCGATGCAGCGCTAGCGCAACTTCGATGGGCCGGGCCGGCATCGGCGGCCGGCCCCGGCCGGCCGCACGGCGCCTGCTGCCGCGGCTCGTCCGGCAGGCGGGGCGTGCGTCGAAGCGGCGCAATGCCGGCATGGGTCAACCGGCGGGGCCCGCCGAACGTTCTACAATGACTGCTGTTCCACGACGTGAGTCTTCATGCGCACTTTCCTTTCCCTCGGCCGCACGCTCGCGCTGGCCGCCGCCGTCCTGGCGCCCGCCGCCCACGCGAATAACGTGATCGTTCTCAACTCGGCCGAAGCGACGCTTTCCCTGATCGACCAGCAGACCCGCGAAGTCGTTTCCACGATGCCGACCGGCAAGGAACCGCACCATTTGATGGCGACGCCCGACAACGCGTCGCTGATCGTCGCAAATTCGGTCTCGAACAGCCTGATGTTCCTCGATCCTAAGACGGGCAAGCTGCAGCGCACCGTCGAAGGGATCGACGATCCTTACCAGCTCGGTTTCTCGCCCGATCGCAAGTGGTTCGCGGCGGCCGGCCTGCGGCTCGACCGCGTCGACATCTACGGCTACGACGGCCGCGACCTGAAGCTCGTGAAGCGCGTGCCGCTCGCGGTGATGCCGAGCCACCTCGCGTTCACGAAGGACAGCAAGACGCTGCTCGTGTCGCTGCAGGTGTCCGGCGAGATCGCGGCGATCGACCTGCCGACGCAGACGGTCAAATGGAGGATGAAGGTCGGCAAGGTGCCGGCCGGCCTGTGGCTCACGCCGGACGACAAATTCCTGCTCGTCGGGATGACCGGCGCGGATTACGTCGCGGTCGTCGACTGGCGCAACCAGAAGATCGTCAAGCAGATCTACACGGGCAAGGGCGCGCACAACTTCCGCTCGCTCGCCGACGGCACGCACGTCGCGGTGACGAACCGCGTCGCGAACACGATCAGCATCATCGACGAGAACACGCTCACCAACGTCGGCGACATCACGGGCCTGTTGCCGGGCCCCGACGACATGGAGCTGTCCGCCGACAAGAAGACGCTGTGGGTGACGTTCCGTTTCGCGAAGAAGGTCGGGATCATCGACCTGGCCTCGCGCAAGCTGGTGCAGACGATCGCCGTCGGCCGCTCGCCGCACGGCATCTACTTCTACGACCGCGCGCCGTGGAGAGCGGCGAACGGCGCGTGACGGGCGGAGGCGAACGATGCTGCACCTGATCGATGCGTTCGTGTCGGACATCCAGACCTGGCTGTACGTCGACGTCGTGCAGCCGCTCCTCTTCAAGTTCAACCTGATGGACTATGACGAGGACACCTACGACGCGCTGTACTGGGTGATCATCGGCGCGCTGCAGATGGTGCTGATGTTCGCGCTGCTGCGCCCGCTCGAGGCGCTGCTGCCGGTCGAGCGCTGGAAGAACCGCCGCGCGGTGCGGGTCGACGTGATCTACACGGCGATCTCGAAGCTCGGCATCTACACGCTGTTCTTCTTCTTCGCGCTGCAGCCGGTGTTCGACAACTTCCAGGCGTGGCTGCGCCTGCACGGCGTCGCGAACGTCAACCTCGACTATCTGTGGCCGGGCGTGACCTCGCAGCCGATCGTCGCGTTCGCGATCTACCTCGTCGTGCTCGATTTCGCCGGCTACTGGTATCACCGCTGGCAACACAAGTTCGGCGTCTGGTGGGAGCTGCACGCGGTCCATCACAGCCAGCGCCAGATGTCGCTGTGGTGCGACGACCGCAACCACCTGCTCGACGACGTGCTGCAGTCGTGCTTCTTCGCGGCGATCGCGCTCGTGATCGGCGTGACGCCGTCGCAGTTCGTCGTGCTCACCGCGGTCACGAACTTCGTGCAGAGCATCCAGCATACGAATGCGCGGCTGTCGTTCGGCTGGCTCGGCGAGCGCCTGCTCGTCAGCCCGATCTTCCACCGCCGCCACCATGCGGTCGGCTATGGCCACGAAGGCACCAAGTACGGCTGCAACTTCGGCGTGCTGTTCCCGTGGTGGGACATGATGTTCGGCACCGCGTCGTGGAGCCGCACGGTCGAGCCGACCGGCATCCGCGAGCAGGTCGAGGGCGTGTCCTATGGCGACGGCTTCTGGTCGCAGCACGGCCTGGCGTTCGTGCGGATCTTCCGGCGCCTGTTCCCCGCCAAGCGCGGCGCGGCGTCGGCCTGATCCCCTCCGGCCGTTCTCCCGTTGAACGACCCTTCCACGCGGCCCGCATGCGCTTTGGCGCATGCGGGCCGCGTGGTTTATCCTTTCCCCGTTTTTCTCCGTCAATCCAGATTCCATAGGCTCGCATGAACGACTTGCTGCGTTCCTTCGTCCGGGCGCTCGCCAGCGCGTTGCACCCGCGCATGCTGTGGCTCACCCTGATGCCGTTCGTCGTGTCGGCGCTGCTGTGGGGCGCCGTGCTGTGGTTCTCGTGGCAGACGCTGCTGGACCTCGCGCGCGGCGCGCTCGACGGCTTCGTGCTGACGGCCATGCTGTATCGCGCGTTCGACGCGATCGGCATGTCGCAACTGCATGCGGTCGTCGCGCCGTTCGTGGTCGTGTCGCTCGCGATCCCGCTGATCGTGCTGACCGTGCTGCTGCTGATCGCGACGATCTCGATGCCGGTCGTGATCAAGCACCTGTCGAATCGCCAGTTCGCGGCGCTCGAAGCGAAGCGGGGCGGCACCTTCTTCGGCAGCGTGGTCAATTCGCTCGGCGCGGCGATCGTCGGCGTCGTGCTGCTCGTCGTCACGATCCCGCTGTGGCTGATTCCGCCGTTCTTCGCGCTGCTGCCGCCGGTGATCTGGGGCTGGCTCACGTACCGCGTGATGACCTACGACGCGCTCGCGCTGCACGCGAGCCGCGACGAGCGCCGCGCGCTGGTGCGCCGGCACCGCTGGCCGCTGATCGGCATCGGCGTCGCGACCGGGCTGCTCGGCACCGTGCCGACCTTCGTGTGGGTCTCGTCGGTCTGGATGATGGTGCTGTTCCCGTTCGTCGCGGCCGCCATGATCTGGGTTTACGCTTTCATCCTCGTCTTCTCGGCGCTGTGGTTCGGGCACTACTGCCTGCGCGCGCTGGAAGACCTGCGCGCCAGTGCGCGCGCCACCGCAATCGACATGAGGCAGGCATGAGCATCGGCATCATCATCATCGGCGACGAAATCCTTTCGGGCCGCCGGCAGGACAAGCATCTGGCGAAGGTCATCGAGCTGCTCGGCGCGCGCGGCCTCGCGCTCGACTGGGCCGAATACGTTGGCGACGATCCGGCGCGTATCACCGCGACGCTCGCGCGCGCGATCGCATCGGGCGACATCGTGTTCTCGACGGGCGGGATCGGCGCGACGCCGGACGACCACACGCGCCAGTGCGCGGCCGCCGCGCTCGGCGTGCCGCTCGAGCTGCATCCGGAGGCGAAGACGTTGATTTCGGAGCGCATTCGCGAGACGCACACCGATCCGGCCGCGCCGGTCGACTTCGAGTCGCCGGAGAACCAGCATCGCTTCAACATGGGCGTGTTCCCGGCGGGCGCGACGATCATCCCGAACGGCTACAACCGGATTCCCGGCTTCTCGGTCGGCGATCTGCATTTCGTGCCGGGCTTCCCGGTGATGGCGTGGCCGATGATCGAATGGGTGCTCGATACGAAGTACGCGCATCTGCATCACGCGACGCCGCATGCCGAGCGCTCGCTGTACGTGTTCGAGCTGCCGGAATCGACGCTCACGCCGTTGATGGAGAAGATCGAGCGCGATTTCCCCGGCGTGCGCGTGTTCAGCCTGCCGAGCGTCGGCGACGCGGAGCGCGGCGGCATCTATGCGCGCCGTCACATCGATCTCGGCGTGAAGGGCGAGCCGGAAGCGGTCGCGGCCGCGTTCGTGAAGCTGCGCGAAGGCGTGCACCTGCTCGGCGGCGACGTCGTCGAGCCCGATACGCCGCGCGCCTGAGCGGCCTGCCACGCCGCCTTGTCAAAAGCAACGGGCCGCGCAACGCGGCCCGTCATCGGCATGTCATCGCCCGGCTCGACGATGAGGTCGTCGCAGCCGGCGTGAGCGGCGCGCGCTCAGGCGCCGATCCACGGCAGTTTGCGGAAGCACCAGCCGTCGACCGTCTTGCGGTGGCCTTCGGCGTCCTTCGCGCCTTCGAAGCCTTCGAGCAGGTCGAACGCCTTCGTGAAGCCGGCCTGCGCGGATGCGACCGCGGCGAGCTTCGAGCGCGCGGCGCTGCGGCACAGGAACAGGATGGGCGTATCGGCCGGGAGGGCCGCCTTCAGTTCGTTGACGAATTCGGCGTTCGGCACGCCGCCCGGGTAACGCGTCCATTCGAGGTGCAGGTACTGGCCGTCGCCGACGAGCGGGCGGCCGATCCAGTCGAGCTCGGCGCGGGTGCGCACGTCGACCAGGCGCGCCGACGGGTCGAGCTGCAGCAGTTCGAATGCTTCGACCGGCAGCAGCGCGCCGGCATAGTTGAGCGCGCCTTGTGCGCGGCGTTCGTCGGCCTTCGCGTAAAGCTGGTCCAGCGTACTCATGGTAGGGAGTCTCCGTATCGGTCAAACGATCATTCTAGCGCGACGTCGCGGCACGGACGTCCGCCTGCGACACGGTGCATGGGCCGTACACGCGCTCACCAAAAGAGTGCAGAATGGCGCGAATGCACCAAAATAACTCGCTCGAAGCGACGGGGCTCGATGGTTGCACCACGTCGGTGCTTTCGGGGCGGAACCGATGGCGGGTAAAGCCCCGGAATCGCGCAGCGCAGCCCTGTCCTGGCGAGCCCTGACGCGATTCGCGCCGATCCTGCATGAAGGTGGCACGGAAGCTGCTATATAGAATTCGGTCGAATCGGGGCGCGCTGCGCCAAAGCAAGACCCCGATCAGCTCGATAAACGAGGCGGTTTCCCAGTCCGCCGGAATTGTTCAATCAGGAGAAGAGGTTATGAGTAAAACCGTCGCCGACGTCATGCAGCTCGTGAAGGACGAGGACGTCAAGTTTGTCGATTTCCGCTTCACGGATACGCGCGGCAAGGAACAGCACGTGTCGGTGCCGGTTTCGGCGTTTGACGAAGACAAGTTCGAAAGCGGCCATGCATTCGACGGTTCGTCGATCGCGGGCTGGAAGGGCATCGAGGCGTCGGACATGCTGCTCATGCCGGACCCGACCGCTGCCTTCGTCGACCCGTTCTACGAAGAGTCGACCCTCGTGCTGACCTGCGACGTGGTCGAGCCGGCCGACGGCAAGGGCTACGAGCGCGACCCGCGTTCGCTCGCGAAGCGCGCGGAAGCCTACCTGAAGAGCACGGGTATCGGCGACACGGCGTACTTCGGTCCGGAACCGGAATTCTTCATTTTCGACTCGGTCCAGTGGAACACGGACATGTCGGGCTGCTTCGTGAAGATCAACTCGGAAGAAGCACCGTGGTCGGCCGGCAAGGAATTCGAAGGCGGCAACACCGGCCACCGTCCGGGCACGAAGGGCGGCTACTTCCCGGTCGCGCCGGTCGACACGTTCCAGGACATGCGTTCGGAAATGTGCCTGCTGCTCGAGCAGCTCGGCATCCCGGTCGAAGTGCACCACCACGAAGTGGCGGGCCAGGGCCAGAACGAAATCGGCACGAAGTTCTCGACGCTGGTTCAGCGCGCCGACTGGACGCAATGGTCGAAGTACATCATCCATAACGTCGCGCACTCGTACGGCAAGACGGCGACGTTCATGCCGAAGCCGGTCGTCGGCGACAACGGTTCGGGCATGCACGTTCACCAGTCGATCTGGAAGGACGGCCAGAACCTGTTCGCGGGCAACGGCTACGCCGGCCTGTCGGAACTGGCGCTGTTCTACATCGGCGGCATCATCAAGCACGCCCGTGCGCTGAACGCGATCACGAACCCGACGACGAACTCGTACAAGCGTCTGGTCCCGCACTTCGAAGCACCGGTCAAGCTCGCCTACTCGGCACGCAACCGTTCGGCATCGATCCGCATTCCGCACGTGTCGAACCCGAAGGGCCGCCGTATCGAAACGCGCTTCCCGGACCCGATGGCGAACCCGTACCTGTTGTTCTCGGCGCTGATGATGGCCGGCCTCGACGGGATCCAGAACAAGATCCATCCGGGCGAAGCAGCCGACAAGAACCTGTACGACCTGCCGCCGGAAGAGGATGCAAAGATCCCGACCGTCTGCGCAGGCCTCGACCAGGCACTGGAAGCGCTCGACAAGGATCGCGAGTTCCTGACCCGTGGCGGCGTGTTCACGGACAGCATGCTCGACGCGTACCTCGCGCTGAAGGAGCAGGAGCTGGCGAAGTTCCGCATGACGACGCACCCGATCGAGTTCGAGATGTACTACTCGCTCTAATCGGCGATGGCGCTTCGATTCAGCGCCGTCATGCCGGTTCGTTCCCGTCGCGCGGCTGGCGGCGGGAACGGCGGAGTCTGAAAGGGGACGGCGTCCGGCCGTCCCTTTTTTGTTCCGACGATTTTCATTTTCTGGCCCGGTGAGGCGCGACAAGCACGCAGATGGTTCTGAAGAATCTGATCAAGGCGAAAACGGGGCAACCCGAACGACTGACGGACGACGAGCGGCTCGCGCGCTCGGGTCTGCTGGCGGGGCTCGAAGCGCTGCCGACGGTCGTGATCGTGCTCGACCGCAAGACGCTGCGGGTCGCGTTCGCGAACCCGTCCGCGGAGGCGATGCTCGACATCTCGCGGCGGCAGCTCGCACAGCGGCCGTGGGGCGAGATTTTTCCGAACGCGAACGAGCTTGCGTCGACGATCACCGCGATCGGCCAGGAACGCTTTCACGCGACGCACCTCGATACGGTGCTCGACCGGCCCGGCCGCGAACCGCTGCACGTGCATGCGATCGTCGGCTTCCTCGAGAGCGCGCCCGATTTCGTGCTCGTCGAGCTGTTCGAGAACGAGCGGCAGTCGCGCACCGATCGGGAAGAGCGCATCCACGACCTGACCGCGGTCAACAAGCAACTGATCCGCAACCTCGCGCACGAGATCAAGAACCCGCTCGGCGGCATTCGCGGCGCAGCCCAGCTGCTCGAATTCGAACTGGGCGAGCGCGAGCGCGGCGAGTTGCGCGAATACACGCAGGTGATCATCAAGGAATCCGATCGCCTGCAGACGCTCGTCGATCGGCTGTTGGAGCCGCACCGGCATCCGCACATCGTCGGCGACGTGAACATTCATGAAGTGTGCGAACGCGTGCGCGCGGTGATGCTCGCGGAATTTCCGCGCGGGCTCACGATCGAGCGCGATTACGACGTGAGCGTGCCCGACCTGCGCGGCGACAAGGAGCAGTTGATCCAGGCGCTGCTCAACATCGTTCGCAACGCCGCGCAGGCGCTGCGCGAACGGATCGCGCAGGGCGACGCGAAGATCGAGCTGCGCACGCGCATCGCGCGCAAGATCACGATCGCGAAGCGCCTGTACAAGCTGGCACTGGACTTGCACGTGGTCGACAACGGGCCCGGCATTCCGGAAGAGATCCGCGACCGGATCTTCTACCCGCTCGTGTCCGGACGCGACGACGGCAGCGGCCTCGGCCTCACGCTCGCGCAGACGTTCGTGCAGCAGCACGACGGGATGATCGAGGTCGAAAGCCGGCCCGGACGTACCGAATTTCAGATTCTGCTGCCGCTCGACCATTGAGCGGCAGCATTGCGATTCACCCATACCTGACCGACCTATGAAGCCGATCTGGATAGTAGACGACGACCAATCGATCCGCTGGGTGCTTGAAAAGGCACTCGCCCGGGACAGCTTCGCGACGAAGAGCTTCGCGAACGTGCGCGATGCGCTGGCCGCGCTCGACCACGAGACGCCGCAGGTGCTCGTGTCCGACATCCGGATGCCGGGCGGCTCGGGCCTCGAGTTGCTGCAGGCGATGCACGAGCGGCTGCCGGGCCTGCCCGTCATCATCATGACGGCGTTCTCCGATCTCGACAGCGCCGTCGCGGCGTTCCAGGGCGGCGCGTTCGAATACCTCGCGAAGCCGTTCGACGTCGACAAGGCGGTCGAGCTGATCCGCCGCGCGGTGGAAGAAAGCCTGCGCGGCGGCGCGCCGCAGGACGAGCGCGTGGCCGAGGCGCCCGAGATGCTCGGCCAGGCGCCGGCGATGCAGGACATGTTCCGCGCGATCGGCCGCTTGTCGCATTCGGCCGCGACCGTGCTGATCACCGGCGAGTCGGGCACCGGCAAGGAGCTCGTCGCGCGGGCGCTGCACCGTCACAGCCCGCGTGCGAACGGACCGTTCATCGCGCTGAACACGGCGGCGATTCCGAAGGATCTGCTGGAATCCGAACTGTTCGGCCACGAGCGCGGCGCGTTCACCGGCGCGCAGACGACGCGCCAGGGCCGCTTCGAGCAGGCCGAGAACGGCACGCTGTTCCTCGACGAAATCGGCGACATGCCGTTCGATCTGCAGACGCGCCTGTTGCGCGTGCTGTCGGACGGGCAGTTCTACCGCGTGGGCGGCCACAACCCGCTGCGCGCGAACGTGCGCGTGATCGCCGCGACGCACCAGAATCTCGAGTCGCGCGTGCGGCAGGGGCTGTTCCGCGAGGACCTTTACCATCGGCTCAACGTGATCCGGCTGCGTCTGCCGCCGCTGCGCGAACGCAGCGAGGACATCGCGCTGCTCACGCGCCACTTCCTGCAGAAGAGCGCGCGCGATCTCGGCGTCGAGCCGAAGCGCGTGTCCGACGATGCGCTCGCGTACCTGACGTCGCTGCCGTTTCCCGGCAACGTGCGGCAGCTCGAGAACCTCGCGAACTGGCTGACCGTGATGGCGCCCGCGCAGACGGTCGAGATCAAGGATCTGCCGCCCGACCTCGTGCCGGCCGGTGCGCCGGTCGTCGCGACGGGCGACGGCGCGGACGCGCACGGCAGCGGCGGTCACGCAGCGGCGCCTGCCGCGATCGGTGCAGCGCCGACGGCCGCGCCCGTCGCGAGCGCGGCGAACGGCAGCGCGCCGGCCGGCTACCCGTTGTGGGAGCACGGGCTGCGCACCGAAGTCGCGCGGCTGTTGCGCGAGAACTCGGCCGACGTGATGGACGAACTCGCACGCCGCTTCGAAGCCGCCGTGATCCGCGAGGCGCTCGACTTCACGCGCGGTCGCAAGGTCGAGGCCGCAGAGCGGCTCGGCATCGGCCGCAACACGATCACGCGCAAGATCCAGGAACTCCATCTGGAACCCTGAGCACGATTCGCGGCATGCGCGGGCCCGCGCATGCCGCGATCGGACATAATCGCGGTTTGCATGCAGCTTGCCATTCCGCGATCCTCAATGTCCGAATCCTTCCGCTGGCCCGCCGGGGCCGACCCGTTCCGTTTCCTCGAAGCACTCGACAGCAAGCGCGCCCGCACGTGGGTCGACGAGCAGAATGCGCGCACCCGCGCCGCGTTGCGCGACGACGATGCCTATCGCGCGCTGACCGCGCGTCTCGCGAAAGCGTATCTGCCGCGCGAACGCCCGGTGATTCCGACCCGCTGGCGCGACTGGGCGTACGACCTGTGGCAGGACGATCTCCATCCGAAGGGGCTGTGGCGCCGCACGCGCTGGGCCGACTGGCGGGCCGGCCAGCCGGCCTGGGAAACGCTGCTCGACATCGACGCGCTTGGCGCCGAAGAGGGCGAGTCGTGGGTGTTCGAGCAGGAGGCGATCCTGTATCCGGACGGCGATCGCGTGCTGCTGTCGCTATCGCCGGGCGGCGCCGACGCGGTCGTCGTGCGCGAATTCGACCTCGTCGAGCGCCGTTTCGTCGACGGCGGTTTCACGATCGACGCGCCGGGCCATCACACGGTCGGCTGGATCGACCGCGATACCGTGTACGTGAGCTGGGATCGCGGCGAAGCGCATGCGACCGCCGCCGGTTATCCGTATGAAGCGCGGCGCTGGGTGCGCGGCACGGCGCTTGCCGACGCGCCCGTCGTGTTCAGCGGCGAACCCGACGACATCAGCGCAGGCGCGTGGTACGACCCGATCGACCGCCGCCACGTCGCGTGGCGCAGCGTCGATTTCTTCGACGCACACGCGTACTGGTTGAACGACGCGGGCGAATGGGCGCGCTACGACGTGCCGACGCATGTCGAGGTCGGGTTCTGGGAGGGTTGGCTCGTGCTGGAGCCGCGCCTCGACTGGGATTGCGACGGCGTGCGCCACGCGGGCGGCTCGCTGCTCGCGATTCGCGAAGAGGCGTTCCTCGCCGGCGCGCGCGAATTCACGACGCTGTTCGCGCCGCGGCCGACGACGTCCGCCTGTACGTGGACGCATACGCGCACGACGCTGATCGCCAGCTGGCTCGACGACGTGCACAACCGCACGATGCTGTGGCAGCCGCGGCAGGCCGACGACGGGGCGTGGACGTGGGACGCGCGGCCGTTCGACTGGCCCGGCGACGCGCAGATCGACGTCGAGCCCGTCGAATCGACGCTGAACGACGAAGTGTACGTCGACGTCGACACCTATCTCGATCCGCCCGAATGCTGGCTGGCCGATCTGGCCGACCGCGCGGACGATGCACCGTCGCGCCGCGTGCTGCTCGACCGGCCGCCGGTGCAGTTCGACGCCGCCGGGCTGGTCGTACGGCGCGCGAGCGCGCGTTCGCACGACGGCACGGTGGTGCCGTACACGCTGATCGGGCCGCGCGATGCGCTCGACGCACCTGAAGGTGTGGCGCGCGTCGCGCGGCCGTGCCTGCTGTCGGGCTATGGCGGCTTTGCGATCCCGAACCTGCCGGGCTACAGCGATGCGTTCGGCATCGGCTGGCTCGAACGCGGCGGCGTGATGGCGTTCGCGCACATCCGCGGCGGCGGCGAGTTCGGGCCGCGCTGGCATACCGACGCGCAGCGCGAACATCGCCAGCGTTCGTTCGACGATTTCATCGCAGTGGCCGAGGATCTGGTTGCGACCGGCGTGACGAGCGCCGCGCAGTTGGGGATCGAGGGCGGCAGCAACGGCGGGCTGCTGGTCGCCGCGTGCATGATGCAGCGGCCGGAGTTGTTCGGCGCGGTGCTGTGCCGCGTGCCACTGCTCGACATGCAGCGCTATCCGAAGCTGCACGCGGGCGCCGCATGGCTCGACGAATACGGCGATCCGGACGATCCGAGCGAAGGCGCGGCGCTGGCAGCGTATTCGCCCTATCACCGCGTGCGCGAAGGTGTCGTGTATCCGCCGTTGCTGCTGACGACGTCGACCCGCGACGACCGCGTGCATCCCGCGCATGCACGCAAGCTGGCCGCGCGCATGCAGGCGCTCGGTCACGAACGGGTGTGGTACTGGGAGAACACCGACGGCGGCCACGGCAGCGCCGACGATCTCGAACGCGCGGAAGCCGATGCGGCCGAATTCGGCTTCCTGTGGGCCCATCTCGGGCCGGCGCCCGCGCGGCGCTGATCGCGCGTGAACAGGCCCTGGGCGATCAGCCGACGATCGCGACGACGGGCGTGTGGTCGGACGGCTGTTCCCACGTGCGCGGCGTGCGATCGACCTCGCACGACGCGCAGGTTGCCGCGAGCGCCGGCGACAGCAGGATGTGGTCGATGCGCAGCCCCGCGTTGCGGCGGAACGCCATCATCCGGTAGTCCCACCACGTGAAGGTTTTCTCGGGCTGCTCGAAGCGGCGGAACGCATCGACGAAGCCGAGTTCGATCAGCTGCGCGAAGTGCGCGCGCTCCTGCGGCGACACGAGGTTCTGGCCTTCCCATTTCGCGGGATCGTGCACGTCGCGGTCTTCCGGCGCGATGTTGTAGTCGCCGAGCAGCGCGAGCTTCGGGTAGCGCTGCAGCTCGGTGCGCAGCCATGCCTGCAGCGCGTCGAGCCACTGCATCTTGTAGACGAACTTGTCGGAGTCGAGCGCCTGGCCGTTCGGGAAGTAGGCGGACACGATGCGCACGCCGTCGACCGTCGCGGCGATCACGCGCTGCTGCGGGTCGTCGAAGCCGGGGATGTTGCGCACGACGTCCGATTCGTCGACGGCGAGCGTGTCGCGCACGAGGATCGCGACGCCGTTGTAGGTCTTCTGGCCCGTGAACCAGCTGCGGTAGCCGACCGCCTCGAGATCGGCGCGCGGGAATTTCTCGTCCGGCAGCTTCAGTTCCTGCAGGCACAGGACGTCGGTGCCGCTTTGCGCGAGCCAGTCGAGCACGTGCTGTTTGCGGACGTTGAGCGAGTTGACGTTCCAGGTGGCTATTTTCATGAACGGGAGGGGCGTGCGGCGTGAATTCGGAGGCCGTCATCTTACCGCGAGCATGGGGTGCGAACGCGGATGTCGTGCAGGGTCACGCATCGTCGCGCGAGGAAGGGAAGCAGAAATTGTGACAAAAGTATTGACGTGAGTACTTCCTCACCCTATAATTTATTTCTCTGACGCGGGGTGGAGCAGTCTGGCAGCTCGTCGGGCTCATAACCCGAAGGTCACAGGTTCAAATCCTGTCCCCGCAACCAAGCACACCAGACGATGTGCCGCGCAATTGACCGATGCGCACCTCGTCCACGAAAAACCCGGCTCCATGCCGGGTTTTTTGTTTTCCGCGTCCGCTTGTTATTTCGGCGCGCCCGGGCTCCCGGGCAGGAAGCCGTTCTCGAGCAGATAGGTCGTCGTGTTGACCAGCGTGGTCCGTGCGTTCGGCGTGCCCGAGAGCACCGCGCACTTGTCCTTGCCCGTATTCAGCCGGATCGACCGCTCGGTCGCCGGGTAGTCCACATCCTTCAGGTAGAAATGCGGCAGCGACGTCATGTAGCGCGCATACGGCACGCACGGCCGCTGCATCGGGTCCTTCGACGCGGCGTTGAACGGGAAGTACTCGTCGAACAGGTAAGCCGAGCTCGACAGGCCGCCCCAGTCCGCCGGCACCGCGATACTGCCGGTCGGCGTCGTGGCGCCGGTGGCGACGTCCGTGATGAAGCCGTCGACGGTCGAGCGCCCGTCGCTGCGATTGGCCTGCGTCACGGTGACCTGCAGCCGATAGGCGTGGCCGGTTTTCCACGGGTAGGCGATCGAGCACGACGTGCCGGAGCCGCCGTCGGCGCCGCCGCGGCAATTCGCCGACAGCGGCGCCGTGCCGGTGCCGAACGCGCTGAAGATCACCACGTTGGTGCTGCGGGTGCGCGGCTGGATGCCGGTGTAGATCGCGTGTCCGCCGTGTTGCGACGACAACTGGTTGGCCCAGTAGTAACTGGCGTTGACCTGGGTCGGCACGACTTCGGGCGTGATCTCCCACGTCATGCGATCGAAGCCGTCCCTGGGCATCGTGGCGGCCGATGCGGTGATGCTGGGGTCCGCGTGCGCGTTGAGCGTGGCCGACACGGCGAGCAGCGCGCCGAGCACGGTGCTGAGTCTTTTCATGTTCCTGTTTCCGGTTGGTGGAAAAAGAGACCGCGACGAGCAGCGTCGAGTGCGGTGCCGCTGCTCGCGTACCAATTTGCGGTCACTTTATTACCAATGGATAACCCCTTGTGTCGGCGTGCCCGCGGGAACGGAGTCGCATGATTCGCGGGCCGTTCGTGCCGGCCCGTGTGGTGGGCGAGAGCAGGGCGTCGGCCGAGCGGCGACGCGCGCGCCGGGAGAGTGAATCCCGGCGCGCGAAACAATGCGGCGATGCCGTTCGGCGACGCTTGTCGATACGCGATGGCGCGTGTCGTTCAGCGCGCCGCCCACTCGACGGCTGCTTTCGCATGTAGCGCGGTCGTATCGAATACCGGCAGCGGCGAGTCGTCCGCACCGATCAGCAGCGTGATTTCCGTGCAGCCCAGGATCACCGCCTGTGCGCCGCGCTGGGCCAGTCCATCGATGATCGACACATACGTGGCGCGCGATTCCTCCGAGATGACGCCGTGGCACAGCTCGTCGTAGATGATCCGGTGCACGTCGTCGCGCCCGCGTTCGTCCGGCACCAGCACGTCGAGCCCGAATTTCTCGCGCAGCCGCGCCGCATAGAACGGCAGCTCCATCGTGTAGCGCGTACCGAGCAGGGCGACGCGCTCGACACCCGCGGCGCGCAGCGCGCTGCCGGTCGGATCGGCGATGTGCAGGAACGGCAGCGTCACCGCGGCCTCGATCGCGTCGTGCACGCGATGCATCGTATTGGTCGTCAGGACGACGAGATCGGCGCCGGCCGCTTCGAGTTGTCGCGCGGCGTCGGCCATCCGTTCGCCGAGCGCGGCCCAGTCGTGCGTGCGCTGTAGCGCTTCGATTTCGGCGAAGTCGACCGTGACCAGCACGCTCTTCGCGTTGTGATGGCCGCCGTGCAATGCCTTCGAGTGCCGGTTGATCATCCGGTAGTACTCGGCCGACGATTCCCAGCTCATGCCGCCGATCAGTCCGATCGTCTTCATCCGTCACCTTTGCGTTTCGTGTGTCGTGGCAGACGAGTATAGGGGCCGCTGCCCGTGCCCGGCCGGTACGATCCGCACAAAGCGGGCCAGTACGGCGCGGCCGGCGGCAGATGGCCGGCGCCGGGTGGCCGGCTGCGACCGCCCTCGGGCGTACGCGGCAGTTGAAACCGGCACTGTGTTTTTGTACAGTATCGGCACCGTGAGCCCGACCACCATCCCGCCTGCCGATCTACCCACGCCGCTGCCCGGCGACGCGCCGCCGCGCATGCGCAAGATCATTCATTGCGACTGCGACTGCTTCTACGCGTCGGTCGAGATGCGCGACGACCCGTCGCTGCGCAACCGGCCGCTCGCGGTCGGCGGCCGCCCCGACCAGCGCGGCGTGATCGCGACCTGCAACTACGAGGCGCGGCGCTACGGCGTGCATTCGGCGATGTCGTCGGCGCTGGCGATGCGCAAGTGTCCGGACCTGCTGATCTTGCCGTCCGCGATGGACAAGTATCGTGCGGCGTCGCGGCAGATCATGGCGATCTATCGCGACTACACGCCGGACGTCGAGCCGCTGTCGCTCGACGAGGCGTACCTCGACGTCAGCGGGTCGGAGCGTTGCCAGGGCAGTGCGACGCTGATTGCGCGCGAGATCCGCGAGCGCGTGCGCGATACGGTCGGCGTGACCGTGTCGGCGGGCGTCGCGCCGAACAAGTTCATCGCGAAGATCGCGTCCGACTGGAACAAGCCCGACGGGCTGTTCGTCGTGCGGCCGCATGAGATCGACACATTCGTCGCGGCGCTGCCAGTGCGCAAGCTGCACGGCGTCGGCAAGGTGACGGCCACGCGGCTCGACCGGCTCGGCATCCAGACCTGCGCGCAATTGCGCGACTGGCCGCTGATCGACCTGCACCGCGAGTTCGGCGCGTTCGGGCGGCGGCTGTACGAACTGTCGCGCGGGATCGACGAGCGGCCCGTGCAGGCCGACCAGGAGCGCAAGTCGGTCAGCGTCGAGACGACCTACGTGACCGACCTGACGACACTCGAGCAATGCGCGGACGAAATCCGTCGCCTCGTCGTGCAACTCGACGCGCGGATCGATCGCGCGGGCGCCGCGCGGTCGATCCGCAAGCTGTACGTGAAGATCCGCTTCGCCGATTTCCAGCGCACGACGGTCGAGTGCGTGGCCGACGCGACGAATGCCGAGACGGCCGTCACGCTGCTCGCGAAGGGGTTGTTGCGGCGCGCGCAGCCGGTACGGCTGCTCGGTGTCGGCGTGCGCATCGACGAGGATACGGCCGAACGCCACGGGCAATTCCTGCTGTTCGACGACGAAGTGGGCGACGACACGTCCGCGCCATGAAAAAAGGCACCGCCGAAGCGGTGCCTGTCGATGCAGCCTGAGCAGCCTGAACAACTGGAAGGGCCGGGCAGCGCGCTCAGTGCGCGGACGCGGCCATCCCGTTGTGGCGCAGCAGTGCGTCGATCTGCGGCTCGCGGCCGCGGAATGCCTTGAACGACTCCATCGCCGGGCGGCTGCCGCCGACCTCGAGGATTTCGCGGCGATAGCGCGTGCCGGTTGCCGCGTCGAGCACGCTGCCGCTGGCGGCCGCCGCTTCCTCGAACGCCGCGTACGCATCGGCCGACAGCACTTCGGCCCACTTGTAGCTGTAGTAGCCGGCCGCATAGCCGCCCGCGAAGATGTGGCTGAACGTGTTCGGCCAGCGCGAGAACGCCGCCTGCGGGATCACGTGATAGCGCTCGTTGATCTCGCGCGCGAACGCGGTCACGCCGGTGGCGCCGGCCGGGTCGAAGTCGACGTGCAGCAGCATGTCGAACATCGAGAACACGATCTGGCGCAGCGTGCCGAGCCCGCTCTGGAAGTTCTTCGCGGCGATCATCTTGTCGAACAGCTCGCGCGGCAGCGACGCGCCCGTATCGACGTGCGACGACATCGACGACAGCACGTCCCATTCCCAGCAGAAATTCTCCATGAACTGCGACGGCAGTTCGACCGCATCCCATTCGACGCCGTTGATGCCCGACACGCCGAGCTCGTCGACGCGCGTGAGCATGTGATGCAGCCCGTGGCCGAATTCATGGAACAGCGTGATCACTTCGTCGTGCGTGAAGCACGCGGGCTTGCCGCCGACCGGCGCGGAGAAGTTGCAGGTCAGGTACGCGACGGGCGTCTGCACGTCGCTGCCGCGCTTCGCGCGCGAACGCGCGTCGTCCATCCAGGCGCCGCCGCGCTTGCCTTCGCGTGCGTACAGGTCGAGATAGAACTGCGCGACGAGCGAGCCGTCGCGGTTCTCGACGCGGAAGAAGCGCACGTCCTTGTGCCATACCGGCGCGTCGTCCGGCTTGATCTTCACGCCGAACAGCGTTTCGGTGACGGTGAACAGGCCCTTCAGCGCGGCCGGTTCCGGGAAGTACTGCTTGACCTCGTTTTCCGAGAACGCATAGCGCTGCTGGCGCAGCTTCTCGGCCGCGTATGCGACGTCCCACGGCGCGAGTTCGGCGAGGCCGAGCTCCTTCGCGGCGAACGTGCGCAGCTCGTCCCAGTCCTTGTCCGCGTGCGGGCGGGCGCGCGTCGCGAGATCCTCGAGGAATGCGATCACCTGCTGCGGCGATTCGGCCATCTTCGGCGCGAGCGACACTTCGGCGAAGTTGCGGTAGCCGAGCATCTGCGCCTCTTCGCGGCGCAGCTTCAGCGCGTCGACGACGATCGCCGTGTTGTCCCATTCGGCCTTGCCGTCGCCGTACTGCGGCCCGAGCTCCGACGCGCGCGTCGCATAGGCGCGGTAGAGCGTCTCGCGCAGCGCGCGGTTGTCCGCGTACTGCAGCACCGGGAAGTACGACGGGAAATGCAGCGTGAATTTCCAGCCTTCCTTGCCGTCCTTCTGCGCGGCTTCGCGAGCAGCCTCGATTGCGTCGCCGGGCAGGCCGGCCAGCTCGGCTTCGTCGGTGACGAAGTACGCGTACGCGTTGGTTGCATCGAGCACGTGATCGGAAAACGCCTTCGACAGCGCGGCCTGCTGTTCCTGCAGTTCCGCGAAGCGCGGCTTCTGGTCTTCGGGCAGCTCGGCGCCCGACAGGCGGAAGTCGCGCAGCGCATTGTCGAGGATCTTCTTGCGCTCGGCGGACAACGTCGCGTATTCGGCGCTCGCGGCGATCGCCTTGTACTTTTCGTACAGCGCGAGATTCTGGCCGACGCTCGACCAGAACTCGGTCACGCGCGGCAGGTTTTCACCGTAGGCGGCGCGCAGTTCGGGCGTGTCGGCGACCGCATTCAGATGGCCGACGATGCCCCATGCGCGGCCGAGCGGCTCCGTGGCCTGCTCGACCGTCTCGACGACGGCGGCCCAGGTCGACGGCGTGTCGCTCGCGCTCGCCGCTTCGACCGCGCGGCTGGCGGCGTCGAGCAGCGTATCGAGCGCGGGCGTCACGTGTTCCGGGCGGATCTCGCCGAAACGGGGCAGGCCGGAGAAGTCGAGGAGCGGATTGGTGTTGGCGCTGGCGGACATAAGACTCCCTGTCTGTTGCCGGATGAACCGGGATGAAAAGGGTGAGGCGCGATGAAGCGGCGCCCGATACCGACATTATTGGGGCGCATCGTGCGCTTTCCAATCGTTAGTTTCTAATGACGCGATTGACGCAGGGTCGGATGTGGGCGCCCGGCCAGGGGCGCCCGGCCAGGGGCGGCCGGCCAGGGGCGGCCGGCCAAGGGTGACCGGCGGCGGGCGAGCAGCGAGGTGCATCGGCGCGCCGGCCGGCGCGATGCAGCCGCGCGATTGCGGCTGGCGAGGCGCCGGCGCGCGGACCGCGCACCGGCTCGGCAAAGGCAGCGTCAGGCCGCGGCGGCGGCGCGTTCGGCGGATTCGATCGTGTTGATCAGCAGCATCGTGATGGTCATCGGGCCGACGCCGCCCGGCACCGGCGTAATGTAGCCGGCGACTTCCTTCACGCCCGCGAAATCGACGTCGCCGCACAGCTTGCCCGCGTCGTCACGGTTCATGCCGACGTCGATCACCGTCGCGCCCGGCTTCACCATGTCGGCGGTCAGGATGTTGCGCTTGCCGACCGCGGCGACCACGATGTCGGCCTCGCGCGTATGCGCGGCGAGGTCGCGCGTCTTGCTGTGGCAAATCGTCACGGTCGCGCCGGCGTCGAGCAGCATCATCGCCATCGGCTTGCCGACGATGTTTGAGCGGCCGATCACGACCGCGTTCGCGCCTTGCAGCGCAATGCCGTGCGCTTCGAACATCTTCATCACGCCGTACGGTGTGCACGGGCGGAACAGCGGCTTGCCGGTCATCAGCGCGCCGGCGTTCGCGACGTGAAAGCCGTCGACGTCCTTTTCCGGCGCGATCGCCTCGATCACCTTGTGGCTGTCGATGTGCGCGGGCAGCGGCAGCTGGACGAGGATGCCGTGGATCTTCGGGTCGCGGTTCAGTTCGTCGATGCGCGCGAGCAGGTCGGCTTCCGACAGCGTGGCCGGGTACGCATCCTTCAGCGAGAAGAAGCCGTTGTCCTCGCACGCCTTGATCTTGTTGCGCACGTAGACTTCGCTCGCCGGGTTGGCGCCGACGAGGATCACCGCGAGACCGGGCTGGTGGCCGCGTGCGGTCAGCGCGGCGGCGCGTTCGGCGGCCTGGGCGCGCAAGGTCTTCGAAAGGGCGTTGCCGTCGATGAGGAGGGCTGTCATGGTGGTGGGTCCTGCCGGGAAGTTGGAATGCGGGCGTACGGCGCGCGAAGCGCCGTAGCAAAGCACGTAATTATACCGTTCGCCTGCTGCCGTCCGACAGCGAATCAACGGGAAGCGTCATGGCCGCGGCGCTCGCGTGCCGGGAGAAACGGCCGCCGCCGCGCGAGTGGGCCGCATCGCGCGGGGCGGCAAACACCGGTTGCGGGCCGGGCGGCCGGCGAACCCGCTCAGGCCTGCTTCTTCGACAGCGCGAGGCGCAGCAGGTCGGCCACCGTGTTGACGTTGAGCTTTTCCATGATGTTCGCGCGGTGCGCCTCGACCGTCTTGATGCTGATGCCGAGGTCGTCGGCGATCTGCTTGTTCAGGCGGCCGGCGATGATCCGCTCGAGCACCTGCTGCTCGCGCGCGGTCAGCTTCGACAGGCGTTCGCTCGCGGCACGCTGCTCCTGCACGCTCTTGCTTTCGCTTCGGGCCTTGTCGAGCATCCGCTCGACGAGCTTGCGCAGCTCGGCTTCGTCGAACGGTTTCTCGATAAAGTCCATCGCACCCTTTTTCATCGTCGACACGGCCATCGGCACGTCGCCGTGACCGGTGACGAAGATGATCGGCAGCGCGGCATTGTCGGCGATCAGGCGTTCCTGCAATTCGAGGCCGCTCATGCCCGACATCCGCACGTCGAGGATCAGGCAGGCGATCTGGCCGGCCTGCTGCGCCGGCTGATAGGCATCGAGGAACTGCTCGGCGCTCGAGAAGCATTGCACGCGATAGCCGTTCGCCTCCAGCAGCCAGCGCAGCGAGTCCCGTACGGCCTCGTCGTCGTCGACGACAAAGACGGTTTCCTGAGTGGTGGTGACAGGGCTATTCATAGTTCTCCCGTAACGGTATGTGATGCCGATGCCTCGCGCCCCCCTTGGCCGAGATCAGCGGGTTCCCCAATGGGCAGGCTGCAGTGGAACGTCGCGCCGGAAATGCGGCCATCCGGCTCGACGTTGTTGACCACCCACAGACGCCCCCGATGCGATTCGATGATCGAACGGCAGATGTTCAGCCCCATGCCCATGCCGTCGGACTTGGTGCTGTAAAACGGTTCGAACAGGCGCTCGGCGGTCGCTTCGTCGACGCCCGGGCCCTGGTCGATCACACGGATGTCGACGAAGCCCGCATCGATGTCGGCGACCACGCGGATCACGCCGTCCGCCGACGCCGGCTTCACGTCGGCCATCGCCTCGGCTGCGTTCTTCATCAGGTTCATCAGCACCTGTTCGATCAGCACGGGGTCGACATAAATAATAGGCATTCTTGCGAGGATTTCCGTGACGATCCGGATCCTGCGCTTTCTGGCCTCGATTTCGGCCAGCCCGACCGCATCGGCGACGATGTCCGCGACCCGCGCCGGCTGGCGCTTCGGCTCGCTGCGCTTCACGAATTCGCGAATCCGCTTCACGATCATCCCGGCCCGCAGCGCCTGCTGCGCGGTCTTTTCCAGCGCGGGCTGCAGCGTCTCGGGCGTGCCGCGGCCGCTCTTCACGAGCGCGAGCGTGCCCGAGCAGTAGTTGTTGATCGCGGCGAGCGGCTGATTCAATTCGTGAGCAATCGACGACGCCATTTCGCCCATCGTCATCAATCGGCTCGTGAACTGCAGTTTCTCTTCCTGCTGGTGCGCGAGCTCCTGCGCCTTCTTGCGGGTCGTGATGTCGGTCGCGATCTGCATCTGCGCGAGGTGGCCGTCCACCCACTGGATGTACTGGCGGCGCACCTCGAACCACTTCTGGATGCTCTCGACGTACACCTCCTGCGCATCGGCGGTGCTGCTCGTCAGCGCGGCGGCCGGCAGGCCCGCGAACGCGTCGACCATGTCGATCGAGTCGGACGATGCCTGCGCGCGATCGAAGCCACCGCCCGACAGCTCCAGATGGCCATCCGGGCGGATGCCGAACAGGTGGCGGTAGTAGCGGTTCGCGAACAGCAGCTCGGCTTCGTCGGCGGCCAGCACCGACACCGCGGCGTCGAGGCTTTCGAGCACCGTCGTGAAGCGTTCGTGCGCGGCCGCGAGCTCTTCGCGCGCGCGCTTCGGCTCGGTGATGTCGGTCATCGACGACATCCAGCCGGTCTGGCGGCCCGAACTGTCGATCAGCGGCGACACGTACAGGCGCGCGTGGAACAGCGTGCCGTTCTTGCGCCGCACGCGCAGCTCGAAGCCCGAGCTCGGCGCCTTGCCGCGCAGCGTCATGTCGAGCTGGCGCTGCATTTCCGGGTACGCGTCGCGCGGCCAGTACGGGAACGGCGCGACCTTGCCGACGAGATCGGTTTCGTCCCAGCCCGTCATCCGGCAGAACGCGGGGTTCACGTGCGTGATGCGGCCGTGCATGTCGAGCACGCGCATGCCGATCAGCACCGAGTTTTCCATCGCACGGCGGAAGAACGCTTCCGCGTACAGCGCCTGCTGCGCCTCGAAGCGCTGGCGCGTGTGCTTCCACAGGCTCCAGAGGCTCCACAGCACGAAGCACGACAGGCCGGCGACGAGCCACACGAGCGTGTTGTTGGTCAGGTTGGTGAGCTGCGGGAACGCGTACACGCGCACCGTCAGCCCCTGGCCGGGCGGGTCGAGCGGAAGATCGTAGTGCGAGTCGCGCGGCAGGCGCGGGCGTGTCGACGTGGACGACAGTTCGCGGTTGTTCGAATCGGTGATGGAGATCTTGTACTTCGACGACAGTTCCTGCGGGATGTCGTGCTTCAGGATGCCCTCGACCGAGAACACCGCGGCGATCGAGCCGAGGTATTCGCGGTCGCCGCGCATCACGGGCGTCTGCAACGTGATGAAGCCGTTGCCGAAGTCGTCGTAGATCAGCGGAGAATAGGCCTGGCGGCGCGTGCTGCGCGCCTCGTCGTACGCGCCGCGCACGGCGTCCTGCATCTGCGCGTCGCCGGGCTTCGCGAGGCGCTGGCCGAGCAGCGGCGGATGCACGGTCGGCCAGCGCTGCACGCCGGGCGCCGTGTACCAGTTCAGGTAGAGGATTTCCGGATGCGTCTGCATCACGTCCGCGACGGCCATCTGGAATGCGTTCTGGTCGAGGCGGCCGGACGCGAGGTCGCGCGACAGCGCCTGCAACTGTTCCTGCGCGCCCGTCATCGACAGGCGGATCTGCTGCTGGGCCCACGCGACGTTGCGGAACAGGGTGTCTTCCTGCTGCTGCTGTTCGCGCCGGTTGAGGCTCCACAGGATGAGGCTCATCACCACGAGGAACACCAGGATCGACAGCAGCGGCGTCAGCAAATAGGAGTTGGACCACCACGGTCCGTGGTGCCAACGGGACGGCTGCGACTCCGCCGGCGGGCCCGGCGGTCGCGCCGAGCGTGCGAAAAGCCGATCGGTCAACATGGCAGGATTGTAGCGCAGCGCAATACATGGAAAACCGATACCGGATATGTTGAACGGAAACGGTTTTGTTCGGACGAGACGGGCCGCGGAGCCCCGAAATATGGGTGCAGCGCAGCAATATTCCGCATTACGAGAAAAGATCTCACAATTCGAAAATTTTGTTGCGCAGGCCCGTCCACGCTCATTACAATCCGTCGGAGCTTGCCCGCAGCCGGCCGCGTCGCGTCGTCTGCACGAGAGCGATCCTCACATTCCAGGACCCAGGAGACGAGAATGTCCGCTGTACCGAACGAAGTGATGAAATATGTCGCCGCCGAACGTGACGACGACCCGCAAGAAACCGTCGAGTGGCTGGAGTCGCTCGATGGCGTGATCTCCTCCGTGGGCACCGGCCGTGCGCATTACCTGATCGAAAAGCAGATCGAATTCGCCCGCATGCACGGCGAACACCTGCCGTTCTCCGCCAATACCCCGTACATCAACACGATTCCGGTCGAAGCCCAGGCAAAGATTCCGGGCGACCAGGACATCGAGCACCGCATCCGTTCGTACACGCGCTGGAACGCGCTGGCGATGGTGCTGCGCGCAGGCAAGGACACGAACGTCGGCGGCCACATCGCGTCGTTCGCATCGGCCGCGACGCTCTACGACGTCGGCTACAACCACTTCTGGCACGCAGCGTCCGACCAGCACGGCGGCGATCTCGTGTTCGTGCAGGGCCACTCGTCGCCGGGCGTGTACTCGCGCGCGTTCCTGCTCGGCCGCCTGAAGGAAGAGCAGCTCGACAACTTCCGCCAGGAAGTCGACGGCAAGGGCATCTCGTCGTATCCGCACCCGTGGCTGATGCCGGACTTCTGGCAGTTCCCGACCGTGTCGATGGGCCTCGGCCCGATCATGGCGATCTACCAGGCCCGCTTCATGAAGTATCTGGAATCGCGCGGCATCGCGAAGACGGAAGGCCGCAAGGTGTGGGCGTTCCTCGGCGACGGCGAGACGGACGAGCCGGAATCGCTCGGCGCGATCGGCATGGCGAGCCGCGAGAAGCTCGACAACCTCGTGTTCGTGATCAACTGCAACCTGCAGCGTCTCGACGGTCCGGTGCGCGGCAACGGCAAGATCATCCAGGAACTCGAATCGGAATTCCGCGGCGCCGGCTGGAACGTGATCAAGGTCATCTGGGGCAGCCGCTGGGATGCGCTGTTCGCGCGCGACAAGTCGGGCGCGCTGATGCGCCGCATGATGGAGTGCGTCGACGGCGAATACCAGACGTACAAGTCGGAGTCGGGCGCGTACGTTCGCGAGCACTTCTTCAACACGCCTGAACTGAAGGCGCTCGTCGCCGACTGGTCGGACGACGACATCTGGGCGCTGAACCGCGGCGGTCACGATCCGCACAAGATCTACGCGGCGTTCCATGAAGCCACGAACACGAAGGGCGCGCCGACCGTCATCCTCGCGAAGACCATCAAGGGCTACGGGATGGGCGAGTCGGGCCAGGCGATGAACATCACGCACCAGCAGAAGAAGCTGCCGGTCGAGCAACTGAAGAAGTTCCGTGACCAGTTCCGCCTGCCGATCACCGACGAGCAGATCGCCGACGTGCCGTACCTGAAATTCGAGGAAGGCTCGAAGGAACTCGAATACATGCGCCAGAAGCGCATGGACCTCGGCGGCTACCTGCCGCACCGCCGCGAGAAGGCGACGTCGCTGCCGGTGCCGGCGCTCGACGCGTTCGAGCCGCTCCTGAAGGGCACGGGCGAAGGCCGCGAGATCTCGACGACGATGGCGTTCGTGCGGATCCTGAACATCCTGCTGAAGGACAAGGCGCTCGGCAAGCGCGTCGTGCCGATCGTCCCGGACGAATCGCGTACGTTCGGCATGGAAGGCCTGTTCCGCCAGATCGGTATCTGGAACCAGGAAGGCCAGAAGTACGTGCCGGAAGATTCCGACCAGCTGATGTTCTACAAGGAATCGCAGACCGGCCAGATCCTGCAGGAAGGCATCAACGAAGCGGGCGGCATGTGCGACTGGATCGCGGCGGCGACGTCGTATTCGACGCACGGCGAGATCATGGTGCCGTTCTACATCTTCTACTCGATGTTCGGCTTCCAGCGGATCGGCGACCTCGCCTGGGCCGCGGGCGACATGCGTTCGCGCGGCTTCCTGCTGGGCGGCACCGCGGGCCGTACGACGCTGAACGGCGAAGGCCTGCAGCACGAAGACGGTCACTCGCTGCTGTGGGCGGCATCGGTGCCGAACTGCGTGAGCTACGACCCGACGTTCGGCTACGAACTCGCGGTGATCATCCAGGACGGCCTGCGCCGCATGGTGCAGGACCAGGAAGACGTGTACTACTACATCACGGTGATGAACGAGAACTACGAGCACCCGGCGATTCCGCAGGGCGAGCACGTGGCGGCCGACATCATCAAGGGCATGTACGCGTTCAAGAAGGCCGACGCCGACAAGAAGGCGCCGCGCGTCCAGTTGCTCGGCGCGGGCACGATCTTCAACGAAGTGATCGCTGCCGCCGACCTGCTGAAGAACGACTGGGGCGTCGCCGCCGACCTGTGGAGCGTGCCGAGCTTCACCGAACTCGCGCGCGAAGGCCACGAAATCGAGCGCTGGAACCTGCTCCATCCGACGGAGGAGCGTCGCCTGTCGCACGTGCAGAAGTGCCTGAAGGACACGCAGGGCCCGGTCATCGCATCGACCGACTACGTCCGTGCGCTGGTAGACCAGATCCGTGGCCAGATCGATCGCCGCTTCGTCGTGCTGGGCACCGACGGCTTCGGTCGTTCGGACACCCGCGAGAAGCTGCGTCACTTCTTCGAGGTCGACCGTCACTGGGTCACCGTCGCCGCGCTCAACGCGCTGGCCGACGAAGGCACGATCGAGCGCAAGGTGGTCGCTGACGCGATCGCCAAGTACAACCTCGATCCGTCCAAGCCCAACCCGATGACCGTTTAACGCACACGCCGTGTGATGCCGCGCGCCGCTCCCGCGAGGAGCGCGCGCGGCCATGGAGACAGAAACAGATGAGTCAAGCGATCGAAGTGAAGGTGCCGGATATCGGCGATTACAAGGACGTGCCGGTCATCGAGATCGGCGTGAAGGTGGGCGATACGGTCGAGCCCGAGCAGTCGCTCGTCACGCTCGAGTCGGACAAGGCGACGATGGACGTGCCGAGCCCGGTCGGCGGCGTCGTGAAGGAAATCAAGGTCAAGGTTGGCGATTCCGTGTCGGAAGGCTCGC
>NZ_BBSK01000027.1:0-1274 GCF_001319805.1 Burkholderia sp. E168m22 | reverse complement strand
GGACATCAAGGTCAAGGTGGGCGATTCGGTGTCGGAAGGCACGCTGATCGTGCTGCTCGAAGCCGCCGGCGCGCCGGCTGCCGCACCGCAGGCCAGCGCACCGGCTCCGGCCGCTGCCGCACCGGCGCCTGCTGCTGCACCGGCACCCGCGCCCGCGAAGGCTGCGCCGGCGCCGGCTGCTGCCGCCCCGGCCGCCGCGCCGTCGGGCGAATACCGCGCCAGCCACGCATCGCCGTCGGTCCGCAAGTTCGCACGCGAACTCGGCGTCGACGTCGCGCGTGTGCAGGGTTCCGGTCCGAAGGGCCGCATTACGAAGGAAGACGTCACGGGCTTCGTGAAGGGCGTGATGACCGGCCAGCGCGCGGCACCCGCCGCGGCAGCCGCACCGGCAGGCGGCGGCGAGCTGAACCTGCTGCCGTGGCCGAAGGTCGATTTCTCGAAGTTCGGCCCGTTCGAGGCGAAGCCGCTGTCGCGCATCAAGAAGATCTCGGGCGCGAACCTGCATCGCAACTGGGTGATGATCCCGCACGTCACGAACAACGACGAAGCGGACATCACCGAGCTCGAAGCGCTGCGCGTCCAACTGAACAAGGAGCACGAAAAGGCGGGCGTGAAGTTCACGATGCTCGCGTTCGTGATCAAGGCAGTCGTCGCCGCGCTGAAGAAATTCCCGACCTTCAACGCGAGCCTCGACGGCGACAACCTCGTGTTCAAGCAGTACTTCCACATCGGTTTCGCGGCCGATACGCCGAACGGCCTCGTCGTGCCGGTGATCCGCGATGCGGACAAGAAGGGCCTCGTCGACATCGCGAAGGAAATGAGCGACCTGTCGAAGGCCGCGCGCGAAGGCAAGCTGAAGCCGGACCAGATGCAAGGCGGCTGCTTCTCGATCTCGTCGCTCGGCGGGATCGGCGGGACGAACTTCACGCCGATCATCAATGCACCGGAAGTGGCGATCCTCGGGTTGTCGCGCGGCCAGATGAAGCCGGTGTGGGACGGCAAGCAGTTCGTGCCGCGGCTCATGCTGCCGCTGTCGCTGTCGTATGACCATCGCGTCATCGATGGCGCGGAAGCCGCGCGGTTCAATGCGTATCTCGGAGCGTTGCTCGGGGATTTCCGTCGCATCATTCTTTGATGAGATGAGGGGCTCGCGGGGGCGTGGGTTGGTTTTTGGTTCTCCACGCCCTTGTCGTTGAACCTGTTTTGCCAACGGTCTGCCAGCGTCGCCCCTGCGCGGGGCGGCGGTCACTTTTCTTGTCTTCCAAAGAAAAGTA